>JANPNF010000042.1:0-2468 GCA_031427315.1 Burkholderiales bacterium
ACCTCGCAGGCCAGCCTCGATGAGCTGAACCGCCAGATCGCCACCATGGGCGCCGCACCGGTGACCATGCAGCGCTTCCGGCCGAACCTGGTGCTGGACGGCCTCGAAGCGCACGCTGAAGACCACCTCGACGAGATTCACTTCAACACGCCCGAAGGCCCGGTACGGCTGAAGCTGGTCAAGCCGTGCGCGCGCTGCAGCATCCCCGATGTGAACCCGCTCACCGCCGAGTGCGGTCATGCGGTTGGTGATGCGCTGGCCGCCTACCGCGCCGATGCACGGGTGGGCGGCGCGCTGACTTTCGGCATGAACGCGGTGATCGTCGAAGGCTTCGGCTGCACACTGCGACCCGGCCAGGTCGGCGGCGCGACGTATCGCTTCGATTGAAGCGTCCAGTTCACCCCTCATGACTCGCTTCAAGACCTGGCAGCTGTTCGCTGTCTGCGTGCTCGCCTGGGGCACGACCTGGCATGCGATCACCTATCAGCTGGGCCACACCACGCCCGAGGTCGGTGTGGCCTTGCGCTTCGCGCTGGCATCGGCGCTGGTGCTCGCGGTCTGCGCAACGCGCGGTATGTCGTTGCGCTTCGCGGCGCGCGACCATGCGGTGCTGGCGCTGCAGGGCGCGCTGATGTTCGGCGTGTCGTATGTGTGCGTCTATCACGCTGAACGCCACCTGCCGTCGGGGCTGGTGGCCGTCGGCTACTCGGCCTCGCCGTTGATTGCCGGGCTCGGCGCACAGGTGCTGTTCGGGCAACGGGCCTCGCCGCGCTTCATCGGCGGCGGCGTTCTCGGTTTAATGGGCGTGGCGCTGATCTTCTGGCCTGAATTCGGCAAGGCGGCAGCGGGCATGGCCTCGCCAGCGCACGGTGCTGGCGCGCTGGGTGCTTCGGCCTCGGTCGGCCTCGGCGCGGCGTTCACTGTGGCCGCGGTACTGCTGAGTTCGTGCGGCAGCCTGAGCGCCAGCCGCAACCGCACTCGCGGCCTGCCGTTCTGGCCCGCGCTGGGTTTCGGCATGGGCTATGGCGCCCTCACCACGACTGCGATCGCACTGGCGATGGGGCACACCTTCGCGCCGCCCGCGCTGCTGTCGTGGTGGATGTCGCTCATCTATCTGGCTCTCGCCGGCTCGGTCGTGTCATTCGCCTGCTACCTGACGCTGCAGGAGCGCCTGGGCCCTGGCCCCAGCGGCGCCATCGGCGTGATGACACCGCTGCTGGCGCTGGTAGTGTCGATGGGCTTCGAGGGGTACCGGCCCGGTGCGCTCACCGGCGCGGGCGTGCTGCTGGCGGTGCTTGGCAATGTGCTGATGCTGCGGCGAGGCCGCACCGGGCAGGCTGCTGAGGCCCACACTCCTAGAATCGCTGGCCCGTCGTCGACGCCCGCAACATCCCCTGTGAGACCTGCACCATGAGCCTGAAATGCGGCATCGTCGGTTTGCCCAACGTCGGCAAATCCACCCTCTTCAACGCGCTCACCAAGGCCGGCATCGCCGCCGAGAACTACCCGTTTTGCACCATCGAGCCGAATGTCGGCATCGTCGAGCTACCGGATGCGCGGCTGGCCGCGCTGGCCGCCATCGTCAAGCCCGAGCGCATCGTGCCGGCGATCGTCGAGTTCGTCGACATTGCCGGGCTGGTGGCCGGTGCGTCCAAAGGCGAAGGCCTGGGCAACCAGTTTCTGGCCCACATCCGCGAGACCGACGCACTGGTCAATGTGGTGCGCTGCTTCGACGACGACAACGTGATCCACGTGGCCGGCAAGGTCGATCCGATCTCCGACATCGAGGTCATCCAAACCGAGCTGTGCCTGGCCGACCTCGGCACGGTGGAAAAAGGCCTGCACCGCTACAACAAGGTGGCCCGCTCGGGCGACAAGGAAGCGCAGAAGCTGGTCGCGGTGCTTGAGAAATGCCTGGCCGCGTTGAACGAAGCGAAGCCGGTGCGCAGCATCGCCTTCAGCAAAGAAGACATGGTGCTGGTCAAGCCGCTGTGCCTGATCACCGCCAAGCCCGCGATGTTCGTCGGCAACGTCGATGAAGGCGGTTTCAGCAACAACCCGTACCTCGACAAGCTACGCGCTTACGCCGAGGGCCAGAAGGCGCCGGTGGTCGCCATCTGCGCCAAGACCGAAGCCGAGCTCGCCGACATGGAAGACGACGACCGGCTGATGTTCCTGTCGGAAATGGGCCAGACCGAGCCGGGCCTGAACCGCCTGATCCGCGCCGCGTTCGGCCTGCTCGGCCTGCAGACCTATTTCACCGCCGGCGTGAAAGAAGTGCGCGCCTGGACCATCCATATCGGCGACACCGCGCCGCAGGCCGCCGGCGTGATCCACACCGACTTCGAACGCGGCTTCATCCGCGCGCAGACCATCGCCTTCGACGATTACGTGACCTTCAAGGGCGAACACGGCGCCAAAGACGCCGGCAAGATGCGCGCCGAAGGCAAGGAGTACGTGGTCAAGGA
>JANPNF010000043.1:0-3058 GCA_031427315.1 Burkholderiales bacterium
GCACCTTGCGGCCGCATCCGCGCCAGCCGAACTGCATGGCGCAGCTCATTGGCCAGTTGCCGCCTCAATTCCGGACGCACGAAGCGCCCGACTTCAATCCGCCGTCCCTGCCCGAAGACCTCAATCAACGATTCATCCCCGGTCACTGGCTCCACACTGACCCATTCGGGCGCGAATTCGGCCGTCTCGACCGTGGTTCCTGATGTGTGCGCCACAGTCAACATGCCCTTGCGCAACGCAATGTTTTCATGGTCTGCCGCGTGCCGTGAATAGACCAACAGCGCGGTGCCCACGGCGGCCAGCTCCAACCACGCAAACGCCATGATTAAGGTGGCGCCCTGCCACCAGAAATAGGCCGCAATGGTCAACGACAAAGCGCACAGCGCGCCGAACATCGCGAACAACTGTTGCGGCGCCATCGAGCAATTGCGTTTAAGCAGCCACTCGACAGACCACTCGTTCACCGACGGATCACTTTCTCTACCGAAGCGCCATGCCGAAGGCAGCGCGGACGCGCCTGCAGAGTGGTTATGGGAACAAGTGGACATCTCGAAGTAACGACTCAACGACTGGGGGCGAGACAAAATCAACGGGGCGGGAAGATGCCTGCGCAATCGATGCATGCATACATGCGTGCATCGCCGCTCTTACATCGATGAGTTTATCCGACCGCAAGGCCCGATCTCAAACGACGGTCTTCCGGGAAGACTGCAAAAGGCGTCGCATTTCGGCCAGTGGAATCTGGGTTTCGGCAGTTGCGGGCGACGTCAATTCCGCTTTAAAAGCATGGCCATAGACAATCTCAAAAGTCAGAGCGTACCGACCGCTGCGGTCGCGCAAAGGCTCCAGCGCAGTGTGCAACGCTGCCTGCCAGCGCGGTGTGCGCAAGCCCGGGTACCGACCCGGCAACACATTGCCACCGAGCAGGCGCAGATCCTTACGGAGCGCAGACGCGGTGTTCCAGTGCACGGTCAGGCGCTCCTGGTCCATCACAGGGTCTGCAAAACCGGCCTGCAGCAGCATGTCGCCCAGGTCATGCATGTCAACAAACGCGATGGTCGGTGCGGGCCACTGCAAGTGCGCATACAACGCGGTCAGCTCGCACACGGTGTCTGGCCCCAGGCAAGAGAACATCAGGAAGCCGCCAGGCGACAGCAGGCGCTGCCAGCGCTGCATCAGTGAGGGCGGATCAGCGACGCCGTGCAGCATCATGTTCGCCCATAGCAGTTGTGCCTCGCCGGGCGTCGTGGCCGAGGCAAGGATCACCTCGGCCGCCGCGGCCGTCCAGCGCCGTGGCGTCCACCACGGCGCTCGCAGCGACTGACGGCTGCGTTCGACCAGCCTGTCGTCGGGCTCGACGGCGATCAACTGTGCGTCTGGGAAGGTTGCCGTCAAGCGTTGTGAGCTGGCGCCGAGAAATGACGACCAGTCGATGATGCGGCGCGGCGGCGTCTTCACCAGCAGCAACCGCTCGGCCATGCGCCCGGCGATGTCGGCGTGCAGCCACGGTGGGGCGGTCTGCCGCGCCAGGCGCCGCTGCACGGCCGCGACTGCGGCCTCGTCAATCGATCGCATCACCTCGCTGCTAACTGCCATCACACCAGTATATTGAGCTCGTGTTCACGCAGACCGAACCTTCCCGCCCGGCGCTGCCTGCGCCGTGGCATCGCTGGCCCAGCCAGTGCGCGGTGTGCCACGGCTGGGGGGCGGGGCGCATCTGCCGTCACTGCACGGCACGCTTCGCGACACCAGTCGAGCGCTGTCGGCGTTGTGCGGTCAGCGTAACGGCCGGTGTGGCCGAGTGCGGGCAGTGCGTGCGCTCGCCGCCACGCTTCGAACGCGCCATCGCGGCGGTCGATTACGCGCATCCCTGGGACCGGCTAATCAGCGACTTCAAATACCGCGGCGGGCTCGACCGCGGCGAGGCGTTGGGCGGCCTGTTGATGAACGCGCATCAGCACCTCGCAGGCGATGTACCGGATTGGCTGCTGCCGGTGCCGCTCGGCGCGCAGCGCTTGCGCGAACGTGGCTACAACCAGGCGTGGGAACTGGCCCGCCGCTGTGCCCGGCGGCTTGGCTGCCGAACCGACGCAGCAATGCTGCTGCGCATCCGGGAAACGCCGCACCAGCTGTCGCTGCCGCGTGAGCGTCGCCTTGCCAATGTGCGTGGTGCGTTCGCCATCGAGCCGACGCGGCACGCCGAGTTGGTCGGCCGACGCATCGCCTTGATCGACGACGTGATGACCACACAGGCCACCGCCGACGAGTTGAGCGGCGTGCTGCTCGATGCCGGCGCGCAGTCGGTGCAGGTGTGGGTGGTGGCCCGCACCCCGGCACCAGAGCACTGACATGTTTAACATCGTTTTGGTGCACCCCGAGATCCCGCCGAACACCGGCAACGTGATCCGTCTGGCCGCCAACACCGGCTGCACGCTGCACCTGATCGAGCCGCTGGGTTTCTCGATGGACGACAAGCTGTTGCAGCGCGCCGGGCTCGACTACCACGAGCATGCGCGGGTGCAGCGCCATGCGTCCTGGGACCGGTTCGTCGAGGCCATGCAGCCCGATGCATCCCGTTGTTTCGCCTTTACGACGCGCGGCCATCAGACCCCATCTGCCGTCGCCTGGCAGGCGGGTGACTGGCTGGTGTTCGGCTCGGAAACCGCTGGCTTGCCCGCAGCCTTGCGAGATTCCTTTGCCGACAACCGGCGCGTCAGGCTGCCGCTGCTGCCGGGCCAGCGCAGCCTGAACCTGAGCAATGCGGTGGCTGTGGCCGTGTTCGAGGCGTGGCGCCAGAACGGCTACGCCGGCGGCGCCTAACGCGGCACCGTCGAAGGCTCAGCGCTCGGCGCGCGGGCCGCGGCCCATCAGTTGCTCAACGCCATCGCGCGGCGTGGCGCGCCCTTCCAGCACCGCAACCACCGCGGAAGTGATCGGCATCTCGACCCCCAAGGTCTGCGCGCGCCGGAGCACGGTGGCCGCACTGAGCACGCCTTCGGCCACGTGGCCAAGCTCGGCCACGATCTGCGCCACCGGCTGGCCTCGCGCCAACAGCAAT
>JANPNF010000044.1:0-5511 GCA_031427315.1 Burkholderiales bacterium
CGCAACAAGGTGTCGCGCCAAGACCTGGCCAAGGTCGTCGGCGCCTCGCGCGAGATGGTCAGCCGGGTCATGAAAGACCTGGAGGAGCGGGGCATGATCGAGACGCAGGAAAACGGCTCGGTGATCCTGAAAGAGCGGCTGACCTGAGCCCGGCTGCAGCGGCAGCCACCGCCGCTGCGGCCACAGCTTCGGCCACAATGAGTGGATGACATTTCCGCTCGGTTGGCTGTTCACGTCCACAGCAAATTCCTCGTCGGTCGCGGGCGCTGCAGGCGGCGATTCCCGCCCGCGCGACGACACCGGCGGCGCATCGACATCCTTCGCCCACGGTACTGACTGGCAGCGACAAGCTCGCGTGCTGGTCGGCGGCGTGCTGTGGCTATTGGTGCTGATTGCACTGCTCACCCGCAGCCCGCTCGATGCGGCATTTTCCACCTCGGGCGCGGGAGATGCGGCACGCAACAGCGTCGGTGCGCTCGGTGCCTGGGGCTCCGATCTGCTGCTGTTTCTGTTCGGCTTTTCTGCCTGGTGGCTGCTGGCGCTGGGGCTGCACCGCTGGCTCGCGGCGCTGGCTCACCTGCTGCGCCGCGGCGGCACCGACGCGCCCGCTGCCACGTTGATGCGGCCGTCGGGCTGGCCCTCGTGGGTGGCCTGGCTGGGCCTCGCGCTGCTGCTGTCGGCCAGCACATCGCTGGAATGGACGCGGATGTACCACGCCGAAACACAGCTGCCCGGCGGCCATGCGGGTGGTGTGCTGGGCTACCTGCTCGGTCCGCTGAGCATGAAAGGCCTGGGCTTTGCCGGCTCCGGCGTGCTGTGGATCGCCACACTCGTGGCCGGCCTGTCGCTGGCGTTTCGCTTTTCGTGGTTGCAGCTGGCCGACGCCATCGGTGAGCGGCTCGATGCCTGGCGCGAGCGCCGCGTGGAGCGCATCGAGCGCGCCGAAGACATGCGCCTGGGCGAGCAGGCGCTGCGCGAGCGCGAAGACATTGCCGAGGTCGAGCATGAACTCAGCGAGGACCACGCGCCCATCGTCATCGCCGCACCGGTGATCGACGTGCCGAAAAGCGACCGGGTGGTGAAAGAGCGCCAGAAGCCGCTGTTCGTCGAACTGGCCGACACCAAATTGCCGCAGGTCGATCTGCTCGACGCGGCGCCCGGCCGCACCGAGACGGTATCGCTCGAAACGCTGGAGATGACCTCGCGGCTGATCGAAAAAAAGCTGAAGGATTTCGGTGTCGAAGTGCGGGTCGTGGCCGCATCGCCCGGCCCAGTGATCACCCGCTACGAGATCGAGCCGGCCACCGGCGTGAAGGGCGCGCAGGTGCTGGGCCTGGCCAAAGACCTGGCGCGCAGCCTGAGTTTGGTCAGCATCCGCGTGGTCGAAACCATCCCCGGCAAGACGACGATGGCGCTCGAGCTGCCGAACGCGCGCAGACACACCATCTACCTCTCGGAAATTCTCGGCTCGCAGGCTTATCACAGCGCCTCGTCAATGTTGACGATGGGCCTCGGCAAGGACATCGTCGGCGCGCCGGTGGTGGCCGACTTGGCCAAGATGCCGCACTGCCTGGTCGCGGGCACCACCGGCGCCGGCAAATCGGTGGGCATCAACGCGATGATTCTTAGCCTGCTCTACAAGGCCGAAGCGCGCGATGTGCGGCTGATCCTGATCGATCCGAAGATGCTCGAGATGAGCGTCTACGAAGGCATCCCGCATCTGCTGTGCCCGGTCGTCATCGACATGAAGCAGGCCGCCAATGCGCTGAACTGGGCGGTGGGCGAGATGGAGCGCCGCTACAAGCTGATGAGCAAGCTGGGCGTGCGCAACCTCGCTGGCTACAACAAGAAGATCGATGAGGCCACCGAGCGCGGCGAGTTGCTCGGCAACCCGTTCAGCCTGACGCCGGAGGCACCTGAACCATTGGAGCGCCTGCCGCATGTCGTGATCGTCATCGACGAGCTGGCCGACTTGATGATGGTGATCGGCAAGAAGATCGAGGAGCTGATCGCGCGCCTGGCGCAAAAAGCCCGCGCTGCCGGCATCCATTTGATTTTGGCCACGCAGCGGCCGAGCGTTGACGTGATCACCGGCCTGATCAAGGCCAACATCCCGACGCGGCTGAGCTTCCAGGTCAGCAGCAAGATCGACAGCCGCACCATCCTCGATCAGATGGGTGCCGAAGCGCTGCTGGGCATGGGCGACATGCTCTACATGCCGTCGGGCACCGGTCTGCCGATCCGCGTGCATGGCGCTTTCGTCAGCGACGACGAGGTGCACCGCGTCGTGGCGTATCTGAAGAGCCAGGGCGAGCCGAACTACATCGAGGGCATCCTCGAAGGTGGCACGCTCGACGCTGAGTCGGGCGAGCTTGCCATCAACGACGGCGGTGGGCCCGGCAACGAAAGCGACGCGATGTACGACTCTGCCGTGGCCATCGTGCTGCAGCACAAGCGCGCGTCGATTTCGTTGGTGCAACGCCACCTGCGCATCGGTTACAACCGCGCCGCGCGGCTGCTGGAACAAATGGAGAAATCCGGGCTCGTATCCAGCATGGGCACCAACGGCAACCGCGACATCATCGTGCCGGCGCGCAGCGAATGAAGCGCGCCTTTGGGTGGCTGGTGGCGTGGGGTGCGCTAACGCTGGTGCCGATGGCGGCGCAGGCCGACGCGGTCGAGGCGCTGAAGGCCTTCGTGCAGCAGGTGAAAACTGGCCGCGCCACCTTCGTCCAAACCGTCACCTCGCCCGACGGCGCCAAAACCAAAACATCAAGCGGCAGCTTCGAATTCGCCCGTCCCGATCGGTTTCGGTTTGCTTACACCAAGCCGTTTGAGCAGTTGATCGTCGCGGATGGGCAGAAGGTCTGGATCTACGACAGTGACCTGAACCAGGCCAGCAGCCGCAAGTTTACGCAGGCCCTGGGTGCGACGCCTGCGGCCTTGCTGGCCGGCGCTGACCTGGGCCGCGATTTCGATCTGGTCGGCCTGCCGTCGACAGACGGGCTCGATTGGGCCAAGGCCACGCCGAAGGTCAAGGACGGCGCCTTCCAATCGATGCGCATCGGCTTCAAGGGCAAGCAACTCGCGGCGGTCGAGGTCACCGACAACTTCGCGCAGCGTTCGCGGCTGACGTTTGCGCAGTTCAGCGCCAATGTCGAGTTGCCGCCAGAGCGTTTCAAGTTCGTCATCCCGAAGGGCGTCGATGTCCTCGAACAGTGAGGCCTCGGCAAGGCGTCTCGGTTCACGCGCACCAGGGCAGCGGCGTGGCTGACCTCTACACCGTGGCGCCGACGGCGCCTTGGGCCGAGGCCTTGCGGCCCACGACGCTCGACGAGGTCATTGGTCAGTCGCACCTGATTGCCGCGGGCAAGCCGCTGCGCTTGGCGTTCGAATCCGGCAAGCCGCACTCGATGATCTTGTGGGGGCCGCCGGGTGTCGGCAAGACGACGCTGGCCCGCTTGACGGCGTCGGCCTTCAAGTACGAATTCATCGCACTGTCGGCCGTGTTTTCGGGCGTGAAAGACATTCGTGAGTCAATGGCGCAGGCCGAGCAAAACCTCGCGCAGGGCAAGAAGACCATCCTGTTCGTGGACGAAATCCACCGGTTCAACAAGAGCCAGCAGGATGGGCTGCTGCCCTTCGTGGAGTCGGGGCTGATCGTGTTCGTCGGCGCGACCACGGAGAACCCGTCGTTCGAGGTGAACTCAGCGCTGCTGTCGCGTGCGCAGGTGTACGTGCTCGAAGCCTTGACGGACGATGAACTGCGCCAGTTGTTCGAGCGCGCGCACGCCACCTTCATGGCCCATCTGCAGCTCGACGAGGCGGCCGTCAATGTGCTGGTCGGCTATGCCGATGGTGATGCCCGGCGCTTGCTCAATCTGCTGGAGCAGACCGACACCGCTGCGCGCGCCGCCGCGTTGCAGACGATCGATGCCCCCTTCATCAAGAACGCGCTGACGGCCAGCGGCCGGCGGTTCGACAAGGGCGGTGAGCACTTCTACGACCAGATCTCGGCGCTGCACAAATCGGTGCGCGGCTCGAACCCGGATGGCGCGCTGTACTGGCTATGCCGGATGCTCGATGGCGGGGCCGACCCCAAGTACCTGTCGCGCCGCTTGGTGCGCATGGCATGGGAAGACATCGGGCTGGCCGACCCGCGGGCGATGCAGATCGCCAACGATGCCGCCACCACCTACGAACGCCTCGGGTCTCCGGAGGGCGAGCTGGCGTTGGCGCAGGCCGTCATCTACCTGGCGGTCGCGGCAAAAAGCAACGCGGGCTACAAGGCCTACAAGCAGGCGAAGGCGTTCGTGAAGCAAGACAAGTCACGCGAGGTGCCGATCCATCTGCGCAACGCCCCGACGAAGCTGATGAAGGAACTCGGCTACGGCCATGAGTACCGCTATGCCCATGACGAGCCGCAGGCGTATGCGGCGGGTGAGACCTACCTGCCCGAAGGCATGCTAGAGCCGGCCTGGTACCAGCCGGTGCCCCGTGGGCTGGAGGTCAAGATCGCCGAAAAGATGGCCGCCTTGCGCCAGCTCGACGACGACGCCCGCCGCGCGCCGCTCGCCGACACGGCAGGCAAGCGCTGATTCACCTCAGGCAGCAGTCGCTCGGGCAACCCAGGCCCGCTTTGCCGAACGGGCTGGAGCCAGCGTCGGATTGGCCCAGGCTGCATGAGCCGGTTCCGCCTGCGCGACCAACTGGTCGCGCAAGCGCACCAGGTGCTGCGGCTCGCTAAGCAGGCGCATCTGGTCGCTCACGCTCAAGCTGTCGATGTCGTGCGCGGCCCGCAGGCGCCCCACCAGCTGGCGGCGAGCGCGGCCACGTTGGCCCCACATCGTGCTGCGCGGGCCCATGGCCTTTTGCACCACGTCGAACAGCCAGGGGTTGTCGAGTGCGTCGCGCCAGTTCGCGTGGCGGCTTTGTTGGCGCGCGTTCTGCCGGGCGTACGACGCTGCTTCGCGCAACACGGTCGGCATGCGTGTTTCTTCGGGTATGACCAGCAAACCGAGACGGCGCACGCGCTCGCCCAGTACAGCGCGGCTGGTCAGCACTGCCAGTGGCACCGCCAGCAGCAGTGGAACACCAACCGGCCCCAACCACAGCAGCGTGGCCGGCTCCATCGCCACGGCCGCAGCGCCCAATGCCAACATCACGACGCCCAGCAAGGCGAATCGGTTCAACGCGTCGGCCCAGCCGATGTCGTTGGCCTCGCGCGGCGGCGACTTCCAGTCCAACTTCAGGCCGGTCAGTGCGACGACGACGAACAGCGTGTGCGCCACCATCCGCAGCGGCGCCTGCAGCACCGAGAGCAGGCCTTCCATCAGTGCGCCGCGCACCAGGGCGGCGGTGCCGCCGTAGAGCGCCTGCTCACGCCGCAGCACGATGGTGGCGACGCCGAGTGCGCGCGGCATCACCAGCATCGCCAGCGTGCCGGCCCACAGCGCCATGATCTCGACCGGCACCCCGGCGTCGGCGCTGAACGCCGGGTGGCCGCCGAAC
>JANPNF010000045.1:0-6165 GCA_031427315.1 Burkholderiales bacterium
CCACTTCAGGCGGCGTCACGACCGCAGGCGGTGGCGGCAGGCGCTTCGGCGGGGCCACCACCGCGGCCGGTGGCGGTGACGGGGGCGGCGGCGGCAGTGCGGGCGGAACAACCTCCTCAATCAGCCGGGTCTCGACCGGCACGCGCACCACGTCGACGACCTTCTGGGCCAGGCCGTTGACCAAGGCATGGATCACCAGCCCATGCAGCAAGACGACAGCGCCGAGCCCCGCCCAATGGCGGCGCGGGTCGTCGGCAGCTTGTGAAAAATTCATCGGCGGCGTTGGCGCTCAGAAACGGTAGTTCAGGTTCGCGTACACGGTGCGGCCGCGGGGGTCGTAATAGCGGTCGTCATAGCCGACCTGAAAGCCCTGCTTCAGGCCGCCGACCGCCAGCGACAGCGGCGGATCCTTGTCGAACACATTGATCAGACCGATGTTCAGATCGAGCTGCGGCATCACCCGCCAGCGCGTCTGCCAATCCACGGTGATGTGGTCGGACACCCGGCGCGTCAGCGAGTCCACTGCATCGCCGATCGACCCATCGGGATTCACCAGGTTGACGTAAGCGCTGGCCGCGATGTCCGGGTCGCGGTAGCCTGACTTGTAGTTCAGCGCCAGCGTGTTCACGGTATTGCCGAGTTCGAAGGTGTTGACCCAGCGGGCCTGCCAGCGGAAGGTCACGGTGCCGTCGTCGCCGAAGCGCCCGAGGCTGCTCGAATACGGCCCGCCAGCCACCACCTGATACTGATCGCGCAGCATGTAGGTGGCACTCAGCTGGGAGGTCACGCCCACCCCACGCGCCAGGGTCGTGCGGCCGACCACGTCGAAGTCGATGCCGGATTTGAACGCCTTGCCCTGGTTCAGGTTGGGCCTGAAAAATGCCAGTTTCGTGCTGCCGGTGTTCGGGTCGTCCACGGTAGTGAAGCTGCCCCGGTTGGCGTTCAGGTTGTCGATGATCGCTGGCGGATCGATCTGCCCGATCGCGTTATACAGGCCCACCATCCAGTAGTCGGCCCCGAACGAGAACGCCGGCACCGGCTCGATGCGCAAACCGAGCGACGCCTGCGTTGATCGCTCGGGCTTGAGCTTGTGATTGCCCTGCGCGATCACGTCGGCCTGCTTTCCGTTGGGGCAGACCACGTTGGGGCCGAACGAAGCCGCGATGTCGTTGAGGGTGACGCCGGAGCGGTCAGGCCTGGCGCAATCGAAAGAATTGGACGTGACGCCGAACAGCTGGCGCGAAGCCTTCACCTGCAGAACGGAAGGCGCCTTGTAGCCGCTGCCCACCGAACCACGGATCAGCACGCCCGGCGCCGGCTGCCAGCGCGCCGACAGCTTCGCGTTGGTGGTGTCGCCGAAGTCGGAATAGTGGTCGTGGCGCAGGCCGAGCGTCAGCTCCACGTCTTTCACCACCGGCGCCAGCAGTTCGGCAAACACGCCGACGACATTGCGTGCGCCCGACGACGGCACCTCGGCTGCGTTGTCACCGAAACGCACCTCGCCGCCCAGGCCCTGCGCCAGCGCACTCGGCCGCGAGCTGTAGCGTTCGTGAAAGAAGCTGGCTCCGGTGCCCAGCTGCATCGGCCCACCGGCCAGTGCCGTCAGCGCGGTGCTGCCGCGCAGCTCGATGCCATCGAGTGTCGATTTGCCGCCGTTCCAGTACCCGGTGTAGCGCGCGTCGGTCAACGCCTGTCGCCCGGCCGCCGACTGCTGCCCTGGCAGCGCGAACGGATCGACCACGGTGTTCAGCGCTGTAAGCACGCGGCTGTTCAACGCATAGCCGTTGTCGAGGCTGCCGCGCACCACGCTTTGCGAGTGGGTGTAGGCCAGGTTCAGCTCCCAGCGGCCGATCTGGCCTTCGATGCCCAGCACGGCATGAACGGCCTCGGCGCGGTCGTCGGTCACGCGCCGACCCAAGTCGGTGACGCGGTAGTCGGCCAGCACGCCGAGGTCGCCCTGCGCCGCATCGGTATTGTTGTGGCCGCCCGCGCCCAGGGCCTGACCGAAGTACGGCGAGCTGGGCGCAATGGTGAATTCGGCGGAGTTGTAAGACAGCGTGCCGCGCGAACGGCTGCGGGAATACACCAGGTCGCCGAACAGCTTCGCGCCGCCGTCGAGCTGGCGATCAAACGAAGTGACCAGGCTCTGCCGTTCACGGTCAGGGTAGATCTCCAAGTCTCTGACGAAGTCGTAAGCGCAGCCGGCGTCGAGAACGACATGCTGGTTCGGGCAGCGGCCGTTGGCGGCCAGGTACGGGTTGAGTGGGTTGAAGTCGGCATCCAACACGTTGGCAGGGATGCTGAAGCCGGAGGCGGCGAGGAAGCGATAACGCTGCCCGCCTTGGGTGAAGAAGATCTCGCCGGTGCGGGCGAATTTGCGTGACGTGGCTGCCAACTGGGTGCGTCGGTCAGAGCTGGCCGAAAGCATCACGTTGTAGCCGTCGGTGTCGTAGTCGCCAAAGCCTTTCGACACGCTGACGTTCGTTTCGCGCGCACCGCTGCGCGGCAGCGAGACACCGAAGGTCGCGCTGCCCTGCGTGCTGCCACGGCGGGTGATGAAGTTGACGACACCACCAATTGCATCCGAGCCGTACAGCGCCGAAGCCCCATCGGCCAGGATCTCGATGCGCTCGATGGCCGAGATCGGGATGCTGTTCAGGTCGATTGCATTCTGGTCGCCATCCAGGAACTGGCCGCCGAACCGGGCCAGCCGCCGCCCGTTGAGCAGCACCAGCGTGCGGCTCTCGCCGATGCCGTGGATCGACACACCGGCGAAGCCGTAGGTCTCTGAGCCGACCGTGCCCGACTCGACCGACGAACCCATCACCGCCGACAGGTTCTTGACCAGATCCACCGTCGAGGTGTAGCCGCTGCGCTCGATCGCCTCGCGCTTGATGACCTGCACCGGCAGCGCCGATTCGGCATCAATGCGGCGGATCGACGAGCCGGTGATCTCGACGCGCTCAAGGGTTTGTTGCGCCCACAGCGGGCTGCTGAAAAGGCTGCAGGCCATCGCAATGACCGACGGGCAGACGCTGACGCGCTTTCGTTTGTTGTCGCTTCTGTTGCTGCTGCTCACCTGACCTCCCCCGTTCACTTTGGGCCCACGTCACTTCCGTGCGTGGCTTCGTTGCCGTACCCGCTATAAAAACCTGACCAATCGCGGCACGGCTGCCAACAGTCGGCGGGTGTAGGCCTCGCGCGGGTTGGCCAGCAGTGCAGCGGTCGGCCCCGTTTCCTCGATGCGCCCGCGGTGCATCACTGCCACCTGATCGGCAATGTATTCGACCACGCCGAGGTGATGCGTGATGAACAGATAAGACAGGCCCAATTCGAGCTGCAACTGCTTTAGCAGGTTCAGGATCTGCGCCTGCACCGAGACATCGAGCGCCGAAGTCGGCTCGTCGCAGACGATCAGCCGCGGCTCCACCGCCAGCGCGCGCGCAATCGCGATGCGTTGCCGCTGCCCACCGGAGAATTCATGCGGATAGCGCTGCAACGCCTCGCGGCGCAGGCCGACGCGATCGACCAGCGATTCCAGCAAAGCGCGCCGCGCCGCACCATCGAGTTCAGGGCGCAGCGTCAGCACGCCTTCTTCCAGCAGCTCCAGCACCCGCATGCGTGGATTCAACGACGCATACGGGTCCTGAAAAATCATCTGAACTGACCGCCGCGCCCGCCGCAGCGCTTCGCCGTGCAGACTGAAAAGGTCTTGCCCGTCCTGCAGCGCCCGGCCTTCGATCTGCGCTTGTCCACGCAGCAACTGCACGATGGCCTTGCCGAGTGTGGTCTTGCCGCAGCCCGACTCGCCGACCAGCGCGAAGGTCTCGCCGCGACGAATTTGCAGCGACACATCGGCCACCGCCACCGCGTGCGAGGTGATGCGCTGAAACACGCCGCTGCGGATCGGGAAACGCACCGACAGGTGCTGCACATCGAGCAGCAGCTCACCGCTGGGCAACACGGCAGGCGCGGCCTGCGCGACGGCGGCTGCCTTGATGAAGGCAGCACGCGGAGCCGCGACGTCGGCCGTTTCGACCGCCGGTGCCGCTCCAGTGGTTCCTGCATGCAGCCAACAGCGCACTGCACGCGGCGACAGCACAGCGTTCAGCGCCAAGGCCGCGGGTGGCAGCAACACCGGCGCCTCGCTGCGACAACGATCGAAGGCCCGGTCACAACGCGGTGCGAATCGACAGCCCACGAAGGGCTGCGACAGCGGCGGCACCGTGCCCGCGATTGCCGCGAGTTCGGCGCCGCGCTTCTGAGCCTCGGGCAGCGACTGCAGCAACAGCCGCGCATATGGATGCTTCGGCTCGCTGAAGAATTCAGCTGCGCTGGCCACCTCGACGATCTGTCCGGCGTACATCAACGCCACCCGCTGCGCCATGCCCGACACCACCGCCAGATCGTGCGTGATCAGCAGCAGGCCCATGCCCTGCTCACGCTGCAGTTGCTTGAGCAATTCGAGGATCTGCGCCTGGATCGCGACATCGAGCGCGGTGGTCGGCTCATCGGCCACCAGGAAGGCGGGTTCGGCGGCGAGCGCGATCGCGATCATCACCCGCTGCTTCTGGCCGCCGCTCATGCGAAACGGGTAGTCATCGATGCGCCGTTCTGGCTCAGGAATGCCGACGCGGCCCAGCCACTCGATGGCCTTGGCCCGCGCGGCGGCGCCACGCAGGGCCGTGTGCGTCTCGATTGCCTCAATGATCTGGTCGCCCACCCGCATCACCGGGTTCAGGCAGGTGGCTGGCTCCTGGAAGATCATGCCGATGCGGCCGCCGCGCAGCCGGCGCATTGCCGATTCGGGCAGCGACAGCGTCTCCTGCCCCTCGATCTCGACGCGGCCCTCGGTGACGCGGCCGTTGTCGGGCAGCAGCCGCATCAGCGCCAGCGCCGTCATGCTCTTGCCGCAGCCCGACTCGCCGACCAGCGCAAAGGTTTCGCCGCGCTCGATGCACAGCGACAGGCCGTCGATCGCACGGATCAGGCCGGCGTCCGCATCGATCACGACTTTGAGATTGCTGATGATCAGCATGTCCGGTCTGAGCGCTTGGCCGCCGTATCGGCTTATGGAAACTTGCGGGCGGTGTGGACGAGTGCCACGATGGTGACGTGGTCGTCGTCGACCACAACGACAGCAATGTAGGGAAGCCTTGTCAGCACGTACTCGCGCGTTCCCGTAACGCGCCCAGGTCGGCAGCGCTCGGGAAACAGTTTCAACGAGCCCACCTGCTCGCGAATTCGCTGGTAGACCATCGTCGCCACCTCTGAGCCCGCGTCGTCGAGGTAGTGAGCAAGCACGTTTTCGAGGTCGGCTTCGGCCTTCTCAGACCAGACGACGCGATGCACAGCGCAACAGCGATCAGCGAACGACGGGTTTCGATTTACTGGACACCTTGTCCCAGACACGAGCCATCACCACATCGTGCTCGTCGACGCCCCCCTTTCGAACGGCGGCGAGTGATGCCTCCACCTTCTCGGCAAACCACGCGTCGTAACCGGGCTCTTTTTCCAAGAACATGTCGGGAATCAGGGTGTTGGCGGCATCTTCCATCGAAATCATGATGCCCACGGGCCGCTTGTTTTTGGTGATGACGACAGGCTCTCGCTGCATGGTGTCGAGCAATTCGCCGAAGCGGGTTTTGGCGTCGCGGGCAGTGACTGAGCGCATGGATGTCGTCTCGATAAACAGTGCTTAATATGACCATAGTAACCAAAGTGGTTCATTCTTCAAAACCCTTCCGCCCTGCCAGTGCCAGCAGATACCGGGAGATGACTGGCTGGCCGCCGCCGAACACATACCCGGGCGCAAGCTCAGCGCGTCGGGGGATCGGCCACAGCGCGCCGGGGGCGAAACACCCGCGCCCGCGGATCGAACGCATCGCGCACGCCGTCTGCAAAGAAGTTCGCCGCCAGCACCACCGTCACCATGAAGCCGAAGGCAGCAGCGAACGACCACCACACGACCGGGTCGCGGCTCATTTCGCTGCGCGCCAGATTGATCATGCCGCCGAAGCTGTTCATCGACGGGTCGACACCCACGCCCACGTACGACAGCACCGCTTCGTAGAGGATCAGCCCGGAAAAGTCGAGCACCGTGGTGATCAGCACCAGGTGCATCACATTGGGCATCAGGTGGCGGGCGATGATGCGCCACGGGCC
>JANPNF010000046.1:0-1868 GCA_031427315.1 Burkholderiales bacterium
CGTCGCTGGACATCGTCGCCCTCCAGGCTCACCTCGGGACGGCGATCAGGTTCGACTTCATCTGCCGTCCGCCCAGTATGGATGAAGCCAGAGGTCAGGCGGGACCCGAGGCGGCATCGTTCATGAGGTCCGCGATCGCGGCGATCGCCACAGCGGCTCGGGTCGACCACTGGTTCTCGGCCGCGAAGGCGAGTCTCGCGGCGCGCCCCTCTTCCAGCTGGCCGTCCACTGCCCGGCGTGCCGCCGCGACGAACGACTCCGTGTCGGGGCACACCTCGGCGAGCCCCGCCGGCCAGCCGTCGGCGGGCGGGATCGGCGTCGAGATCACTGGGGTGCCGGACGCGATCGCGTCCCACGCCTTCATCGCATCCTGGGACCGCGTGTAGTCATCGACCCGATGCGGCACGACGAGGGCGGCCGCAGAGCCGATCATTTCGCGTGCCGCTCGGGGTTCCACCCGGCCCGATAGCCGAACATTGGAACGGGCCGCCAGTGCCGACCAGCCTGCCGGCTCGCGCTCGACCGGTCCCGCGATCGTGAGGGTCGTGTCCGGGAGCGCTGCCGCGACGGCGCCAGCGAGCTCGGCATCGAAGCGCTCGTGGATCCGACCGACGTACACGAGGCCGGTAGGCCGCTCGTCGGCCGTTCACCGACTACTGCCGCGGCGCCATCAGGCTCGGCGCGATGATGGGCTTGCCGGTCATCTACATCTGGACCCACGATTCGATCAGCATGGGCGAAGACGGGCCGACGCACCAACCGGTGGAGCAACTGGCGTCGTTCCGCGCCATGCCCGGCATGGTGCTGCTGCGCCCGGCCGACGCCAACGAGGTGGCCGAGGCCTGGCGCGGGGTGATGCAGCTGACCGACCAGCCTGCCAGCCTGGTGCTGTCGCGTCAGGCACTGCCCACGCTGGACAGAAGCAAGTACGCCAGCGCCAGCGGCGTGGCGCGAGGGGCTTACGTGCTGGCCGACGCAGCTGGCGGCCAGCCCGACGTGCTGCTGCTGGCCACCGGCAGCGAAGTGGCGCTGTGCATCGGCGCCTACGAGCAGCTGAAGGGCGAAGGCATACGCGCCCGTGTCGTCAGCATGCCGTCGTGGGACTTGTTCGAAAGCCAGAGCGCCGAGTACCGCGACAGCGTGCTGCCGCCGGAAGTCACTGCGCGCGTATCGGTCGAGGCCGCGTCGCCGCTGGGTTGGGAGCGTTATGTCGGGCAGCGCGGCACGATCATCGGCATGCGCACGTTCGGCATCTCGGCGCCGGGCAAGGTGGTTGAAGCGCACTTCGGTTTCGATGTGGCGCATGTGGTCGCAGCCGCCAGGCAACAGATAGCGCGACAGCGGCGCGAGGCAGAGGGATCGCCATGACCGATGGCCTCAGCCCACTCGCCGGACAACCGGCCCCGGCCGCGATGCTGATCGACGTCGCCCAGCTCGTTGCGGCGTACCACGCGGACGTGCCCGACCCGACGATCGCCGCGCAGCGTGTGGCCTTCGGCACCTCGGGCCATCGCGGCTCGGCCTTCGACCGCTTGTTCAACGCGTGGCATGTGCTGGCGATCACGCAGGCGATCTGCGACTACCGCAAGGCCCAGGGCGTCACCGGGCCGCTGTTCATGGGCACCGACACGCATGCGCTGTCGGCACCTGCGTGCGCCAGTGCGCTGGAAGTGCTGGCGGCGAATGGCGTTGATGTGATGCTGGCGACAAACGACGAGACCACGCCCACACCGGCGGTCTCGCACGCGATCCTCGGCTACAACCGCGGACGCTTGCACCTGAAGGACACGGGCCTCGCTGACGGCATCGTCGTGACGCCTTCGCACAACCCGCCGCGCGACGGCGGCTTCAAATACAACCCGCCGCAC
>JANPNF010000047.1:0-1809 GCA_031427315.1 Burkholderiales bacterium
CGCAGCTACAGCAGGCGTTGGCCGAGCTGTCGATTGCCCAGGCCAATCAAAAACGCAACCAGGAACTGGTGGCGCAAAACTTTACCTTGACGCGAAAGCGCCCGTCCTGTGGCACGCGGCGCTCGGCGATGTCGAGCTCGGACATCACCTTCAAACGTGACAGCACTTGTTCTGCCAACTCACGCCCGTCGATCGCACCGACCTGCGTCAGCGTGCCGTCGAGCCGGTACTTGATCACCAGGCCGGTCAGGTTGGCCTCGACGTGGATGTCGCTGACGCCGCTTTTGAGCGCGTCATACAGCGTCGAATGCACCAGCTTGACGACGACGCTGGTGCCCTCGCCGATCGAGCGAATCGACAGGTCTTCGAGGCCGCCCGACGCGGCCTGGGCACTGCCTTCGGCCGGCAATGCGGTGTCGATGGCCCGCATCGAGTCTTCGTGGCGCGACAAGACAGCCGCGATGTCGTCAGCGGTGGCCAGGCGCAGCTCAAACGGTGCACCGAGCCGCTCGTCGCACCAGGCCTGCAGCGCGTCGTCGAACGGGTCGGACACCACCACGATGAGCTCGCCGTGTTCGCGAAACGCCAGGCACCCGCGCCGGGCCGCGTCGGCGTAGCCGATCGCATCGAATGCGGGCGTCAACATCGACAGTGAGGCACTGCCCTGCACCAGATGCTGCATGCGCCGACCAAGTGCCTGCAGCAGCAGCTCGGGCGGCAGTGCCAGCTCGTCTTCCAGCACCGCGCACACGCTGCGCTGCTCGCGTGCAGCGCAGGCCCGCGCAGCGCGGATTGCCTGCGGGGTCAGCAGCGCTGCGGCGGCCTCTGTCTCCACTTCCGCCTCCAGCTGCGGCTCGCTCAGCACATTCATTGGATGCTGCCCGCCAACTCGAAAATCGGCGCGTACATCAGCAGCACCACGACGCCGATCACCAGACCGATCGCGATCATCAGCAGTGGCTCGAACAGGCGGATGAACCAATCGAGCGCCTGCGCGATGTCTTCCTCGTGGAAGCTGGCGGTGCGCTCCAGCATCTCGCCCATCTGCCCGGTGCGCTCGGCCACGCGCAGCAGCCGCAGAGACACCGCGGTGGTCAGGCCATGCGTCTCGAACGCCGCGGAGATCGAGCGGCCTTCACCGATGTCTCGCCGCGCAGCAGCCAACGCGGCGTGCAGCGTCACCGGCAGCAGGCCGGTGACCATGTCGAGGGCGACGAGGATCGGGATGCCCGCCTGCTGCAACATGCCGAGTGCGCGATAAAAGCGCGCCAGCTGGTAGACCCGCACGGCCTCGCCGATGCGCGGGATGCGCTGGATCTGCCTGGCGAGCATCAGGCGCACCGGTGGCCGGCCCAGCGCATAGACCGCGGCCGCAAAAAACAGACCGCCACCGATTAACAGCGACAGCCAATGCGCATTCGCAAACTGCCCCCACTGCAACAGCAGCCGCGACATCAGCGGAATGCGGTCACCCAGGTCCTGGAACACCAGACTGAAACGCGGCACCACATACAAAAGCAGGAAAGCGATCACCAGCGAGCCGACGCCCAAGATCATGGCGGGGTAGATCGCCGCACCGATGACCCGCTTGCGCAGCAGATCGGCCTGCGCCCGGTAGACGATGAAGCGCTCGATGGCCTCGGTGAGAGCGCCGGTTTTCTCGTTGGCACGCACGCTGGCCACGTACAACGGCGGGAACATGGTTGGCTGCGCTTCCAATGCGGTCGAAAACGACAGGCCGACCTTCAGCTGCTCATGCACGCGCTGCAACACCTGCTTCGCCTCGCCGCGGCTCTCGCGATCGGCGAG
>JANPNF010000048.1:0-6803 GCA_031427315.1 Burkholderiales bacterium
AAGCTGAGATAGGCCTCGATGTCAGGCGCCGCCGTGATGCTCTTGGGCGCGAAGCTTTGAATGAAGGCGAACACCTTGCCGAACACGAAGAAATAACAAAACGCCACGCCCATCAGGAACAGCAAGGTGCTGGAGATCACCAGCGGCAGCACCAGCTTGCGCTCGTGGGTGTAAAGCCCGGGCGCAACGAAAGCCCACACCTGGTACAGCACCACCGGCAACGCCACCATGAATGCGGCCATCAGCGTGATCTTCAACGGCACCACAAACGGTGAGATCACGTTGGTGGCGATCAGCGTGGCGCCCTTTGGCAAATTAGCCACCAGCGGCGCAGCGAGCAGGTCGTATAAGCCCGCCGGACCCGGCCACAGACACAACACGCCGAACACCACACCCACCGCGATCGAAGCGCGCACCAGGCGGTCACGTAACTCAATCAGGTGAGTGACGAAAGGCTGTTCCTTGCCGCTGAGCTCATCAGGGCCTGACGGGTTCGCTGCCATGGATCAGGCCGCCGAAGACGGGGGCCGAAAGCGCGCCACGCGTGCTGCACCCGACTGCGCCTTGCCGCGAATGCCGTTACGTTGCTTGTACCACTGCGGCGTGGCCCCGCGCTTCAGGCGCCAGCGCTTGTTGGGGTTGCAGTAGTCGGGGAGTGGCAGCGTCAGCGTGTCGTACTGGTCATAGTGGTGCGGGCGGTCGTCGCTGGACGCCGCGTCGCGATCTTCCCAGTTCTTGCTCAGGTCGGAGCTGGTCTGGTAGACCGCGCTCGCCGTGTTTTGCTCGACATTGCGCGCCGCGGTTTCGAACTCGCCCTTCATCTTCTTCAACTCTTCGAGTTCGATCGACCGGTTGACCTCGGCCTTGACATCGGCCACGTAGCGCTGTGCCTTGCCCATCAGGTGCCCGACCGTGCGGGCGACCTTGGGCAAGCGTTCCGGCCCGATGACCATCAGCGCGACCGCGCCGATCAGCGCGATCTTGTCGAAGCCGAAATCAATCACGACTTGGTTTTTGCTTCCACGTCGACGGTGTTTGCGTCAGACGTTTTCTGCGCGGTGACTTGCTGCGCAGCGGCCAACGGATCAGTTGGTGTGCTGCCGTCTTTGACGCCGTCCTTGAAGCCCTTGACCGCGCCACCGAGGTCGGCGCCGATGTTCTTCAACTTCTTGGTGCCGAAGATCAACACCACGATCACCAACACGATCAGCCAATGCCAGATGCTGAATGAACCCATTTTTGTTTCTCCTGCAAAAGGACCGCGGATTCTAGGTCAGCCCACTGACCCATCCGCATTGATAAACCCGTGGCGCGTGACAGCCGTCACCCTTGCTTCCAGGGCCGGGGACCACCGATCACATGCAAGTGCAAGTGATAGACCTCTTGGCCGCCATCGCGGCCCGTGTTGATGATGCTGCGAAAGCCGTTGGTCGCCCCGTGTTCCTGCGCGAGCTTCGGCGCCAGCAGCAGCATGCGGCCGAGCAGGCGCTCGTGTTCGGGCAGCACGTCGGCATGCGTGGCGATGTGCTGCTTCGGGATGATCAGCAGATGCACCGGCGCCCACGGGTGGATGTCGTGAAACACGAGCAGTTCCTCATCCTCATGAGCCTTGCGGCTCGGGATCTGGCCCGCAACGATCTTGCAAAAGATGCAGTTCGGATCGTGTGTCAGGGCATCGCTCATCGGTCGCGTCGGCTAAGGATCACATCAGCCCAGCGGCATCGGCTGGTTGCGGTTGAGGTTCATCCAGCCGCGCACCACGCGGTACAGGAACCAGATCGACACCAGGCCCCAGGCGATCCAGCCGGGCAACAGAAACAGCAGCCACAGTGGCGCCGTGACCACGTACAACCCACCCGCCCACAACACACTGCGGATGCGCCAGCGAAAGTGCGATGCCTGCCAGGTGCCGGCGGCATCGTCCTTTTTCACCAGATCGATGACGAATGCGACGATCAGCAAGGCGACGCTCGCCTGCGCGCCCGGCAGCACTGCGCCCACCGCCACGATGGTGTGCAGCAAGTAACTGATGTGCCCAACGGTCTTCAGCGACTCGTCGGGTTCACGCAGATCGATCACGTCGTTCATGGGCCTCAGTCTCCGTTGGCTTCGCGGTCACGCGCCTTGCGGGCGGCGAACTCTTCCAAACCTGAGAGCCCTTCGCGGCGCTGCAGTTCCGTCAGCACGTCGGCGGGGGTCAATCCAAAGGCGCTGAGCGCCAGCATCGAGTGGAACCACAGGTCGGCCACTTCATAGACCACCTGTTTCGGGTCGCCATCCTTGGCGGCCATCACCACCTCGGTGGCTTCCTCGCCGATTTTTTTCAGAATGGCATCGGTGCCTTTGTGAAACAAACGCGCGACATAGCTCGTCTCGGGGTCGCCCACCTTGCGCGCTTCGATGACCCCCGCCAAGCGGGCCAGCACGTCTTGCGACAGGGGACTTGACTCTGGGGCGCTCATTTGTAGATGTGTTCCGGGTCTTTCAAGACGGACTCCACCGCGTGCCAGGCGCCGTCGCGGTACTTCTGAAAAAAGCACGAATGGCGACCAGTGTGGCAGGCGATCCCCGGGCTGTGCCCGAGTTGCTCGACCTTCATCAGCAGCACGTCGTTGTCACAGTCCATACGCAGCTCATGCACCTTCTGGATGTGGCCGGACACCTCGCCCTTGTGCCACAGGCGGCCGCGCGAACGGCTCCAGTACACCGCTTCACCGAGCTCGGCGGTGCGTTGCAGGGCCTCGCGGTTCATGAAAGCGAACATCAGGACATCGTTGCTGCCGACCTCCTGCGCGATCACCGGCACCAATCCTTGCGCGTCCCATTTGACGTCGTCGATCCAGCTCATAAGATCAGTGTAGCAACCGCTACAGCTTCAGCCCTGGTGGGTCGGGCCCTGATGGCGCCGTTCCTCGGCGAACCAGCGCAGCACCGGAATCGTGCCCGGCAACACCGGCACCACTTCGACCGGCAGCGTCTGCCACGCCATCGTCTGCGCCTCGCGCATCTCGAAGTGGCCGCGCCATGCATAGACCTTGCAGAAGTGCAGTCGCACCCGGGCATGCGGATAGTCCATCAACTCGACTTGCCAGGGGTGCACCTTGCCGATGACGATGCCGAGCTCTTCGTGCAGTTCGCGGCGCAGCGCCGCTTCGACGCTCTCGCCCGCTTCGAGCTTGCCACCCGGAAATTCCCAGTACCCGGCGTAGACCTTGCCCTCGGGGCGCGAGGTCATCAGGAAGCGGCCTGCGGCGTCGATCAACACCCCAACCGCGACATCCACTGGCGTGCGTTCAGGCTCGGACGCACTCACCGCGGCTGGCGTCCGCTGTAGTCCTTGGCAAACTGGAAAGCAACGCGCCCGGAGCGCGAACCGCGTTCCAGCGCCCAGACCAGGCTTTCAGGCCGCGCCGCGGTGATTGCGGCTTCCGCAACGCCGAAGCCACGCAGCCACTGCGCAACGATGGCCAGGTACTCGTCCTGCGTGAACGGGTAGAAACTGATCCATAGGCCGAACCGCTCGCTCAGTGAGATTTTTTCTTCGACCACCTCGCCGGAATGGACCTCGCCGTTCTCTTGGTGCTGAAAGGTCAGGTTCTCGGCCATGTATTCGGGCAGCAGGTGGCGGCGGTTGCTGGTGGCGTAGATCAGCACGTTGTCCGAGGCCTGCGATACCGAGCCGTCGAGAATGGATTTGAGCGCCTTGTAGCCGGGTTCGCCCTCGTCGAAACTGAGGTCGTCGCAGTAAACGATGAAGCGCTCGGCGCGCTCGGCCACCACGTCGACGATGTCGGGCAGATCGACCAGGTCGGCCTTGTCGACCTCGATCAGCCGCAGACCCTGCGGTGCGAATTCATTGAGGCAGGCCCTGATCAGCGAGCTCTTGCCGGTACCGCGCGCGCCGGTCAGCAGCACGTTGTTGGCAGGGCGGCCGGCCACGAACTGTTCGGTGTTGCGAAGCAGCCGGTCCTTTTGCGGCTCGACTTCCACCAGGTCGTCGAGCTGTATCTGCGCCACAGGGCGCACCGGCTCCAGCACGCTGCCGCCGTTGCGACGACGGCGGTAGCGGTAAGCGATCGAGGCACACCAGTCGGGTGCGGCGAGCGGGTGCGGCAACACCGCTTCGAGCCGGGCCATCAAAGCCTCGGCATGAGCGATCAGCGACAACAGGGATTCGGGGGTATTCGACATGGGACATCGCGCCGACGGGCGCGGGTGGCGGTAACGACTCAGTGTAGGCGCGGTGGCACACAACGACGGCTGGTGGCGTTTGATGCGCGTGGCAATTCAGCGCGGCAACTCGACGACCGCATCGTGAGTCAGCGCACAAACGCGGTCGTTGGGCTGGGCATCTATCGGATGCATGCCGGTGAAGGCACCGAAGGCAGGCAGCACGCCCACCCGCTCGCCAAACCAGAAACACGGCAGACGAAGCCGCTCACGGGCCCGCCCGTGCACCGTCACGCAGGGGTGCAGGTGGCCCGCCAGCACATAGCCGTCGGATCGAGCGCTCGGGTGATGGCACAGTGCCCAGGAGCCCAGGCGCAGCGGCTCGTCGACCACCTCGATGCCGAGCGCGGCCGGTGGGTCGCCAGCACGGTCGTCGTGGTTGCCGCGCACCAGCGTGAGGTCCAGGTCGGGGTGCGCCTCGCGCCATTGCGCCACCGCCGCCTGCGTCGCTGCGGATTGCGCATGGGCCGAATGCAAAAGGTCACCGAGGAACACGATGCGGCGAACGTCGAGCCGTGCGACCAACGCGCTCAGAGCCGCCAGGTTGTCGGCGGTACTGCCCTGCGGCACCGGCACGCCGAGCCGGCGAAACGACAGCGCCTTGCCGAAGTGCGCGTCGGCGATCAAGAGCAGCTGCCGTTGCGCGAGGTAGGCGGCCTTCTCGGGCAGCAATGTCAACGGCTCGCCGGCCAGCGAGATCGTGAGGCTGCCGCAGGCCGTGGCGCGGAGGGCGCGGACGTCAAGCAACGATCAGGCTCAGCGCGGCATCCAGGTGCTCGGTCGGCTGGCGCTTGAAGCCCGAGCGGGCATAGCGCTGCAGGCGGCCTATGGCGAACGAGGTCAGCACCGAGGCCCGCGCGTTGGCGTCGACCGAGGCCGTCAGCGACCCGGCGGCGTCACCCGCACTGCGCAGGCTCTGGCGCAGCTGCGACTCGATGCGGTCAAAAAACTGGTTCATCCGCGCGACCAGCCGGTCATGCTCGAAGACCAGCGCATCGCCCACCATCACGCGCGTCATGCCGGGGTTCTTTTCGCCGAACTGCAGCAGCAGCGTGACCACCTTGCAGGCCTGCTTAACGCCGGAGGGCTCGCGCTCGGTGATCTGGTTGACCAGGGTGAACACGCTGCCCTCGATGAATTCGATCAGCCCCTCGAACATCTGCGCCTTGCTGGCGAAGTGCCGGTACAAGGCCGCTTCACTGACGCCGAGGCGCGCAGCAAGCGCGGCGGTGGTGATGCGTTCGGCGCCCGGTTGTTCGAGCATGCCGGCCAACGTTTGCAAGATTTGCGCGCGGCGTTCGCCGGGCTTCGGGCGCTTGCGGCCGGTGTCGGGAGGCCGCACTTCGGTGGCGTCGGCGGCCAGCCCGCGGGCGGCTGCGCCGTCGCTGTCCAGGGTGTCGTCGTCGGGGCGATTCGTCATTGCGCGGGCACCACTGGAGGGCGCTACAGCATCAACAAGCCCTGCAGCGAATTGATTCTGGCACACACGTAGGCGGGCCGATGGCAAGGTTGAACACCGACGGGCGCCCCCGATTCCCGGGGGTGGCCGGGCCGCTGCCGCGAGGGCAGATAGCGCTGCATCCACACCGTGTGCATGCCGACGCGGCGCGCCGCGCGCTGGTGCTCCAGCGTGTCTTCGATCAGCGTGCAACGGTGCGGCGCCACCTTCAAGCGGGCCGCGATGGCACGAAACATCCGCGCATCGGGCTTGGGGCGATGGTGGCCGAACATCGTCATGTCCTCGATGCTGATCACGCCGTCGAAACATCTCGCGAAGCGCAGCGTGTTCAGCACCCGCAGCGCATAAGCGCGCGGCGCGTTAGTCAGGATGAACTTGCGCCCCGGCAAGCGGCGCAGCGCCGCGCGGTCGTGCGCACTGGTGCGCAAGCGCGTCTCCAGGCCAGGCAACTGGTGGGTGGCGTCGAGGAAATGAGTTGCCCTCACACCATGGTGGCGCACCAGGCCCAGCATCGTGGCGCCGTAGTGCAGCCAGTAATGCTGGCGCAGCGCGCTGGCCTCAGCCTGCGGCAAGCCAAGGTGGTCAACGATGTACTGCGTCATCGCCGCGTTGGTCGGGCCGAACGACGCGTGACTGGCGTCGTGCAGCGTGTTGTCGAGGTCGAAAAGCCAAACCCGACGGTCAGATGACATCAATGACTTCGGATCATCGTGCCGTAGGCCTGCTCGGTCAGCACTTCCAGCAACATCGCGTGCGGCACGCGGCCGTCGATGATGTGCACCGTGTTGACACCGTTCTTCGCGGCGTCGAGCGCACTGGCGATTTTCGGCAGCATGCCGCCTGAGATGGTGCCGTCGGCGAACAGCTCGTCGATCTCGCGGGCGGTCAGGTTGGTCAGCAGCTTCCCGTTCTTGTCGAGCACACCGGGGATGTTGGTCAGCATGATCAGCTTCTCGGCCTTCAGCACCTCGGCCAGCTTGCCAGCAACGACGTCGGCGTTGATGTTGTAGTTCTCGTTGTTGGCGCCAAAGCCCAGCGGCGAGATCACCGGGATGAACTGGTCATCTTGCAACGCTTTGACCACGCTGGGGTCGATCGACTCGATCTCGCCGAC
>JANPNF010000049.1:0-1977 GCA_031427315.1 Burkholderiales bacterium
GGACCACACGAATCTAGGCCTCCGGTGACGGGGGCCTAGATTCGTTGACGGCACCAAATATCGGCGACGATGAATCAACCGCAAAAGCTGATTGCGCTCGAAATCAACGACCTGCTGGCGTTGCAGAAGGCCGATACCGAGAACGCCGTCGCCGAGGCCGCGCGGGCCTACCGCAGCACGCGCCTGCTGATGCTGCTGCTGGGTGCCGCGGCCACCAGCCTCGGCCTCGCGATCGCGTTCGTCGTCATCCGCAACGCACGTAAGCAGGCGCATCTGCTCCGGCATCAGGCGATGTACGACAACCTGACCGGCTTGCCGAACCGCGCGCTGTTCGACGACCGCTTGCAGCAGGCGATCCTGATCGGCCGGCGCGAGAAGCAGCCGTTCGCGCTGATCGCCATGGACCTCGACCGCTTCAAGGAAATCAACGATACCCTGGGACATTTCGCCGGCGACCGGGTGTTGCAGCACGTGGCCAGTTGCGCGCGCGCCAGCCTGCGCGAATCCGATACCGTGGCGCGCATGGGCGGCGATGAGTTCACCGTGCTGCTGGCGACCGCCAACGATCTCGACGGCGCCGTCGCCGCGGCCAAGAAAATCCTCAAGGCGCTCGAAGCGCCACTCGAAATTTCAGGTCAGAAGGTCGAGATCGGCGCCAGCCTTGGCATCGCCATGTTCCCCGAGCACGGCGACGATCCGACGGTGCTGCTGCGCGAGGCCGATGCCGCGATGTATCTCGCCAAGCAGACGCACGGGGGCTACAAGGTGTACAGCAAGGAACTCGGCCAGGGCGCCGACGACCGCGTCGCCCTGCAAGGCGAGCTGCGCCGTGCCCATTACCAACAACGAGCTGGTGCTGCACTACCAGCCGAAGATCGATTTCGGCTCCAACCGGGTCTGCGGCGTGGAGGCGCTGGTGCGCTGGCAGCATCCGATACACGGTCTGTTGCCGCCGGACAAATTCATCCCGCTGGCGGAACAGACCGGTCTGATTAAGTCCATGACGCAACACATCCTGAGAATTGCCCTGCACCAGTGCGAGGAATGGCAACGCGCCGGCCTGGGTCTGTCGATTGCGGTCAATATCTCGGCGATTAACATCCAGGACCCGGAGTTTCCCGACCAGGTCGCCAAGTTGCTGAAGGAATCCACGGTGCCGCCAGCGCGGATCGAACTCGAGATCACCGAAACCGCGGTCATGGCCGAGCCGGTGCGCGCCGTGAGCTGCATCAAACGGCTAAGTGCATTGGGCTTGCAGATCTCGATTGACGACTTTGGTACCGGTTACTCCTCCATGGCCTATCTGAAAGACCTGCTGGTCGCCAAGATCAAGATCGACAAGTCGTTCGTCAAGGACATGGCGGTGAACCACAGCGATGCCGTGATCGTGCGCTCCACCATTGAGCTCGGCCACAACCTCGGGCTCAAAGTCATCGCCGAGGGCGTCGAGACCGAGGCGGCCTGGGACCGGTTGAAGGCTCTCGGTTGCGATGACGCGCAGGGTTACTACATGAGCCATCCGCTGGCGTCGGACAAATTCGCCGACTGGCTGCAGCAGTCCCCTTGGGGAATAAAAAAGAAGAAGCCCAAGTAACATGCGCGGGCTGGTCAATCTCGCAGGCGTTGTTGTTATCGGCCTGATCGCATGGTGGTTCTGGCGCTCGCGTCCGAAGGCGCAACGCGTGACGGGTGCGGGGCCGATCGAGATTCTTGTCGAGAACGGCGTGTACACGCCCGCGCGCATCGAAGTGCCGGCAGGAAAAACCGCGACACTGCGTTTTCTGCGCAAGGACCCGAGCCCATGCGCCGAGAAAGTTTTATTCGATACGCTCGGTGCCGGGGTGGTCGTAGGGTATGGAAATAGTGTTTGTTTGCATGGTGATTCTTTCTGTTTTTTCAGCTCGCTGTTTGTTCCAAGGACAACAAATCCCCCGCTCACTTCGTTCGCCGCCCCCTTTGTTAAAGTGGGCTCACTTA
>JANPNF010000050.1:0-4266 GCA_031427315.1 Burkholderiales bacterium
GACGGCCTGCGCATGCTGGTGGGCATTTGACATGCTGGTGCACCTGAGCGCGCAGATGTTCGACCTGGCCGGCGCCGTGATGCTGGACTGCCTGGCCGACCAGACCAGCGGCGAGATGCGGCGGCGCATGAATCGGGTCGCCACGCTGGACGGCGGGGCGGCCTTCAACGACTTCGGCTTCAGCGAGGCCGACCGGACAATCGATCTCAAGTGGCTTCCCACAGACCCGGACACCGAGGCCCTTGTCGCGCGCCTGGTGCGCTTGAGCAGCTTCGTCCATGTCTCCATGCCGGACGGCCTGTGGCTGGCCGCGCCTGAGGCCTACATGCCGGGTGCGCGCGAGTCGCGATTGACCCTACTCGTGTCCACAAAACTATCACAGGAGTGACCCCATGCCAGTGCCTACCGTTGCAACCTACTCGGCCGCCGCGCTGGTTGCCGCACACACCTCGTTTCGCGACCTGATCGACAGCGGGGCTGGCGCTGGCGTCATCCGCATCCGCAGCAGCACCGACGTGCTGTTGGCGGAGATCCCGCTGACCGATCCGTGCGGCACCGTCAACGGCACAACCGGGCAGCTGACCCTCAGCATTGCCGGGCGCGACGAGAGCGCAGACGCGACGGGCACGGCGGCCTACGGCGAGCTGTGCAACAGCACCGGCACGGTGTACCTGGCGCTGCCGGCACAGGCCGGCACTACCGCGGTCAGCGGAAAACTCGTGATCAACACGCTGTCGATCGTTGCCGCGGGGCCGGTCGAGGTGCTGAGCGCCGTCATCGGGTGATCTGATGGCCGTTACCTGGGTCGATGGGACCAATTTCGTATACGGCTCGCAAGACTTTACCGTAAGCGTCACCGGCCCTGCCGGGCTGGCAGCTGGCGACGAAATGCTGGCTTTCGTCATGGCCGGCTCTACGGTGACGCCGCCGACCGGCTGGACACAGATTGACAGCGCGCCGACATTCACGAACACCACTCGAACGCTGCGGTTGACCGTTTGGCGAAAGAACGCTGTGAGCGCCGCCGACTCGGGCGCGACTTTCACTTTCACGCAGGCCACCGACTTTAGGTTAGCGCTCGGCCTGGCAGCGGCGAGAGGCGTGGGTGGAATTGCCCTTTCTTATGCCGTGGTCGACAACACGGCCACACAAACAATCACCCCGGCTTCGGCAACAGCAACCGGCGACGAGCTTTTTTTAATCGTCGCGGCGGTCATAGTCACAAGCGGCGGCAACTACACACTGCCAGACGGATTCTCCGCTTGGGGATTTAATGACAACAGCGACCTGAGAATACTCGGCGCGCGAAAGGCTTTCAGCACAGGCCAATCCAATACCGGCTCCGTTTCTTTCCCCCGGCAAACCGGCAGCCCAACAAACAACGGCCTCGGCACGGTTACCGTTCGGTTTTCAGGGGCAACTCCCGGCGCTATCGTTTCCGACCCCGGGCCGCTGCGGCAGCCCGCGGTGCTGTCGCGCCTCGGGGCCGGCGTGCTTGCCCAGGCGAGGGCCGATTCGGCGCTTGGCCCGGTCGGTTTTCTTGCGAATCACTTCATTCGCAGCACGGTTTCAGATCCTGGGCCGCTGCGCGCGCCGGCGGCTGTTGCGCGGACCTTTCCGCGGTCGATGATGGCGGCGGCATCGCCGTTAGCCATGGTTTCGGCCCGCGCGTTTCACGACTTCACGGCCCAGCTTGAGGCGGCCGGCGCAATCACCTACTACGCGTGCAACCTGGTCGACGGCTCGGTGGTTGCGCGCGTTCCGATCTCATCCTGGCAGGGCACGCTGCAGACTGCCGGCGCGGCGTACCTGCAGGCCGTTATCCCGGCGGTCGCCTCAACCGCGGCCATGATCGCCGCGCTGAGCAGCGGCGCTGTGTTCGTGATCTACCGCGGCGCACGGCTGCCGGACGGCACGGCGATTGAACAAGAAATGGCGCGCTCGCTGATCGACACGACGCAGTTTGACCAGGGCCCGCAGCGCTACACCTGCACGATCAGCGGCTACTCTGACGCGATCGCGCCGCCCACATCCGCATACCCGGCGACCGACCGGACGCTGCGGGGCGTGCGCAGCATTTCGAGCGGGGCGGGTGGCGTGCGCGTGCGCTGCGCGGTCGATTGGTTTCTGCGCCCGGGCCAAATCGCCATCGCCGGCGGGGTGCCGTTCGTGGCCGGTTACCTGAACTACTACGCGCTGACCGGCGACAGCTACATGGATGTTGGCGAGAGCGCGGCCTGAAATGGGAAAGGCCACTATTACGGGCGGCGGGACCAACGGCCTTTACACCGTGTCGGTGGACTACGGCGCGGCCATCCGCTTTCAGCTGATGACGCCGCTTCAGGACCGGGTGGGTAAATTGGACATTCAGATTGCCGGTCAGGAGGCCATTGTCGGCGCGGCCGCGGACAAGGTGGCGGTGGCCATCAGCGCGGCCGACGTTGCCATTTCCGCCTATGCACAGGCCCAGCAGGAATTCCCGGAGCAAGATCACACGGGCCTTGCGGCTGCGGCAACCGCGGCGGTTGAAAACGTGATACGGGCCCGCGGCGAGGATTCCAAGGCCAGGATCATGCTGACGTTCATGAAGGCGGAGCGCAAACAATTGCAGGGCCGCATTTCGGCGCTGCAGAGCGCTGTCATGACAGAAACTCGCCAGGCCTGGTGTGCCACGCTGGTGGATGATGCAACGGGCGATGTTGCAACGGCGGAAATACCGGGAGAGCCGCAATCAATTTTGATCGCGCCAGATGCGCCGGCCTGGAACTTGACACAGCACGGCCAGCTGCTGGCGCGGGAGGTCATGTCGCCAGAACAGGTATTCTGGAACGCGGCCGTTCTGCCCGGCTGGCAGAAGTGGATGCCAACTTACAGAGCAGGGACGATAACCGCGATTGACGCGGATACGGATCTAGCGGACGTTGTCCTTGACGCGGCAATTTCAAGTGCAAATGGCCTGAACGTGAACCAGGCAGAAACCATTTCTGGCGTGCCGGTTGTCTACATGACATGTAATGCCGGGGCATTTTCTAATGGCGACCGGTGCCTCGTTCATTTTTCCGGCATGTCTTGGGAGGGTCCCCGTGTCGTCGGCTTTATTGACAATCCGAAGCCATGCCTTTTGGTTTGCCGCGGCGTGGGCACACAACCGGTATTTGCATTTATTAACGACGCCAAAGGCAACGCTTTCTTCAACGCGGCATTTAATGTGTCTGTTAAAATAAATGGCGGCGCAGAAGTTGGTTTAGTAAGCCACCCAATTACGCAAGATACATCGACGTTTAAATTAAGGGTAAATTCTTCATTTATTGATTCATCTTTAGACCCACCGCCAGTATCGGTTACATTTAGAATTGGGGAAAAGCCTCCAGACAAATATGATGCTGTACTTAGCGTATATATTATGCCGCCGTTTCCGCCGGCAAATAATGGCGCTAGAAATATAGCTGAAATAATTATCAGAAACGGCGCGGCTATTGTCCTTAATATAGCCGTAACTGATGGCGGCTGGAGCGGTAACGCAAACTACAGAACGGCAAAGGCAAAATGGAGCGGAGGCTTTGATTACGTCACCGGCTACGGCCTGGTCGAGCGGCTTGAGTACACGCTTGTAACCGACACGCCATGACCGATCCCACCACCACCACCCTCGCCGCGGCAACAGCGATCACCACCGGCACACTGACACTGGCCGGCAGTTTCTACGGCATCCCGGCCGATTCGATGCTTGCCGCAACGCTGGGCGCCGGCATTGCGATGTCGTCGGCGCAGCGCATCGACTGCACGCGCGCATCTATTTCTGCCGCGGTCGGGGTGTTCATTTCCAGCCTGGTGCTGGCTGTCTTCCTAGGCCCGCTGGTGGGCATCGTGGCCGACGGCGTGATCGACAAGCTCACCAGCATCAATTTGCCGGATGGGCCGATGCGGGCCGCCGCGGCGCTGCTGGTCGGCCTGGGGGCGCAGCGATGGCTGCCTGCCGTGCTGTCGCGCATGACAGGGATGATCGAGGGCAAAAAATGAACGCATCCGAAATTGTCATGATGACGCTGCAGATCGTCATCGGGCTGGCGGTGGCGGCGGGCGCGTTTGCGACGCTCACGCACTCGATCGACGGACAAACCCCGGCGTCGCGCCGCGGGCTTTTCGTGCTGATGCTCGTCGGTGGCGCCTGGTACGCGATCGAGCCGTTGGTGCTCGGCGTGCCGACCAGCACGCGGCCGGGCCTGCTGTTCGCCGCGTTCTGCGCCTGGGTGATGCTGCGCTGGC
>JANPNF010000051.1:0-11477 GCA_031427315.1 Burkholderiales bacterium
GCGCGCATCGCCACGACACCGAAGGCCCGGCGATGAGTGTGGCGCGACGGCGGGTCTGCGCAGTGCTGTGGGCCACCGCATTCGCCCTGCTTGGCGGTTGTGCGGCTTTGACGGCCGAGGCACCGCGGCCCACGGGCGCTCAACTCGCCGCGCTGGCACCGTCGCAGTGGTACGCAACGGCCGCGCACCACGGCGATCTGGCCGAGCTGTCGGTGTGGTGGCGGCAGTTCGACGACCCTCTGCTGGCGCGCTTGGTAGACGCCGCCGAACGCGTCAGTCCAACGGTGTCGACAGGCCGCTCGCGCATTGCGCAATCGCGCGCCAACCGCGTCGCTGCCGGCGCGGCGCTGCTGCCTAGCCTCGACGCTACCGCCAGCGCGCAACGCGGCGTCAACGACAGCAGCGGCACCATCGCCGCCAGCGCCAGCGGCTCGCTGGCCGCGTCGTGGGAGCTCGATCTGTTCGGCGGCGTCGCCGCCCGTCGTGATGCGGCGCAGGCCCGCCTGGACGGCGCGCAGGCGCTGTGGCACGACGCCCGCATCTCGGTGGCCGCTGAAGCAGCGACGCAGTACACCGCGCTGCGCGCCTGCGAGGCGCAAACCGTGCAGGTGCAGACGGACGCCGACTCCCGCGCCGAGACAGCACGCTTGACCGACCTGACCGCACGCGCCGGCTTCGAGTCGCCGGCCAACGCCGCGCTGGCGCGCGCCAGCGCGGCGCAGGGCCATGCCCAACTGATCCAGCAGCGCGCGCAGTGCGACACCGCAATTAAGGGTTTGGTCGCGCTGACCGGCTGGGCCGAACCCGCTTTGCGCGAGGCCCTGCAGCCAGCGCGCGGCGTAATCGCCCGCCCGCGCGAGATCGCGGTGCCCACGGTCCCGGCGGCGCTGCTGCAGCAACGGCCTGACCTCGCAAACGCCGAGCGCGAGTTGCGCGCTGTTGCTGGCGACATCACCGAGCTGCAAGCCGACCGGCTGCCACGCATCCGGCTGGCGGGCAGCATCGGCACCACGCGCTACCGAAGCAGCGCGTCCGGCGGATTCGTCGGTGGCATCAATGACGCGGGCGCCACCTGGTCGGTCGGGCCGGTGTCGGTGTCGTTGCCGATCTTCGATGACGGCACGCGACGCGCCAGCGTGGAAGCCGCGCGCGCGCGCCTCACCGATGCCACCGCACAGTACGCGGCCCTCCTGCGCCGCGCGGTGCAGGAGGTCGAAGACGCGTTGATCGCTCTGCAAAGCGCCGCCAATCGACAGACCGACGCCGAGGTCGCGGCCAGCGGCTTTGGCGACTCGCTGCGTGCCACCGAAGTGCGCTTCAACAGCGGCCTCGGCAGCCTCTTCGAGCTGGAAGACGCGCGCCGCTCGGCGGTGCAGTCGCAGACCACGCTGATCGAGCTGCAACGCGAGCGGGTGACGGCGTGGATCTCGCTGTACCGCGCGCTCGGCGGCGGGTGGAGCACCGATGTCGACCCACTGATGGCCGCCTACGCGATCCCGCCGCCACCCACAGAGGCCCCCGCGCGCTGAGCCGCCCCACTTTTGTTCAATCTGACCGACCCGCCCTACACCATGACCTCGATCTCCCGCCCGACTCTCGCGCTGTTGGCTGTGGCCGCCATCGCGGCGACAGTGGCGCTGACCGTCGGCGCGCGCGCCACCGACGAGGCAACGCCCAAGCCGGCAGCGCGGCCGGCGCTTACCGTCACCACCACGCAGCCTCAACGCGCCGATCCGCCACTGACCGTCACCGCCAACGGCAGCGTGGCGGCCTGGCAAGAAGCCAGCATCGGCACCGAGGCCAACGGCCTGCGGCTCGCCTCGGTGCAGGCGAATGTGGGTGATGTGGTCACGCGCGGCCAGGTGCTGGCCACCTTCGCACCGGACACGGTGCAGGCCGATCTGCGTCAGATCGAAGCCAGCGTCGCCGAAGCCGCCGCCAACGCAGCCCGCACACGCAGTGTGCAGGCCAGCGGCGCGCTCAGTGCGCAGCAAATCAACCAGTACCTGACTGCCGAGCGCACCGCGCAGGCACGGCTCGAAGCACAGCGCGCGGCGGCCCGGGTGCAACAGTTGCGACTGAAGCAGACGCAGGTGCTGGCGCCCGATCACGGCGTCATCTCGTCGCGCAGCGCCACCGTCGGTGCGGTGCTGCCGGCCGGGCAGGAGCTGTTCCGGATGATTCGGCAGGGCCGGCTCGAATGGCGCGCCGAGGTGCAGGCCGCCGATCTCGCCAAGCTCAAGCCCGGCATGCCGGTGCGCGTGGCGTTGTCGGGCGACAGCGGCGCAGGCAACGCAATCGCCGGCACGCTGCGCATCGTGGCGCCCACCGTCGATGCGCAAACCCGCAACGGGCTGGTGTATGTCGATCTGCCTGCGGGCAGCTCGGCGCGCGCTGGCATGTTCGCGCGCGGAGAGTTCCAACTCGGCGTGGGCAGCGGCCTGACACTGCCGCAAAGCGCGGTCGTGCTGCGCGACGGTTTCAGCTACGCGCTGCGCGTCGAGCCCGACTCGAAGGTGCGCGAGGTCAAGCTGTCGGTCGGCCGGCTCGTCGGTGACCGCATCGAGATCACCGGCGGGCTCGACGCCAAGGCGCGTGTCGTTACCTCGGGCGGCGGCTTCCTGAGCGACGGTGACACCGTGCGTGTGGTGGCGGCGCCATGAACTTCTCCACCTGGTCGATCAAGAACCCGATCCCGTCGGTGATGCTGTTCATCATGCTGACGCTGGCCGGCGCGATGGGCTTCCGGGCGATGAAGGTGCAGAGCTTTCCCGACCTCGACCTGCCCACCGTCACCGTGGTGGCCTCGCTGCCGGGCGCGTCACCGCAGCAGCTTGAAACCGAGGTCGTGCGCAAGATCGAGAATTCGGTCGCCACCATCACCGGCGTCAAGCACGTCTACGCCAAGGCGCAGGACGGCACGGCCATCGTGACGGTCGAGTTCCGCCTGGAGAAGCCGACCCAGGAGGCGGTCGACGACGTGCGCGATGCGGTCAGCCGCGTGCGCACCGACCTGCCTGGCGATCTACGCGACCCGGTTATCTCGAAGCTCAATCTGTCGGGCTCGCCGATCCTGACCTACAGCGTCTCGTCCGATCGCATGGACGACGAAGCATTGAGCTGGTTCGTCGACGACAACGTGACCAAACGACTGCTCGCGGTGCGCGGCGTGGGTGCGGTCAGGCGGGTGGGAGGCGTCACACGCGAGGTGCAGGTGGCGCTCGACCCGGCGCGGCTGCAGGCGCTGAACGCAACCGCCACCGACATCTCGCGCCAGTTGCGGCAAATCCAGCAGGAGGCCTCAGGCGGCCGCACCGATGTCGGCGGCGCCGAGCAGTCGGTGCGCACGCTCGCCACGGTGCAGTCGGCCGACGAACTGGCACGCATGGAGATCGCGCTCGGCGACGGCCGCCGCATCCGACTCGACCAGGTCGCCACTGTGCGCGACACCGTGGGAGAAATCCGCTCGGCGGCGCTGCTCAACGGCAAGCCGGTGGTCGGCTTCGAGATCACCCGCACGCGCGGCGCCGGGGAAACCGATGTGGCGGCCGGCGTGCGTGCCGAACTCGATCGCCTGCGCGCGCAGCATCCCGAAATCACCGTCACCGAAGCGTTCAATTTCGTCGATCCGGTCCAGGAAAGCTTCGACGGCTCGATGCTGCTGCTCTTTGAAGGCGCGGCCCTGGCGGTGCTGGTCGTGGCGGTGTTCCTGCGCGATGCGCGCGCCACGTTCGTCGCCGCGACCGCACTGCCGCTGTCGGCCATCCCGACTTTCGCGGCCATGCATTTGTTTGGCTTCACGCTGAACACCGTGACCCTGCTGTCGCTGTCGCTGGTGGTCGGCATCCTGGTCGATGATGCGATCGTCGAGATCGAAAACATCATGCGGCACCTGCGCATGGGCAAGAGCCCGCGCGAGGCGGCCACCGAGGCGGCCGACGAGATCGGGCTGGCCGTGATCGCGACCATCTTCACGCTGATCGCGGTTTTTCTGCCGACGGCGTTCATGAGCGGTATCGCCGGCAAGTTCTTCGTGCAGTTCGGCTGGACTGCAGCGATCGCGGTGTTTTTTTCGCTCGTCGTCGCGCGGCTGCTGACGCCGATGATGTCTGCTTACCTGCTCAGAGCGCCGAAACACGCGGTGGAGCCGGAGTCGCGCTGGATCGCAGTCTGCATGCGCTGGACGCGCTGGTGTCTGAATCACCGCGGGCTCACGCTGCTCGGCACGGGCGTCTTCTTAGTCGGCTCCATGGCACTGGTGCCGCTGCTGCCCGCGGGGTTCATTCCGCCCGACGACCTGTCGCAGACGCAGGTCACCGTGTCGCTGCCGCCGGGCAGCACCTTCAAGCAAACGCTCGCTGCGGCCGAGCGGGCTCGCGGCCTGGTCGAGGCGAACCCGCACGTCAAGCTGGACTACACCGTCGTCGGGGGCGGCTCGACCGGCGAGGATCCGTTGGCCTTCGGCGGGGCGCCCGAGGTGCGCACCGCGACGCTGACGATCAACCTGACGCCGCGCGGCGAACGCGCCGGTCTCAGCAAGCAGGCGGTCGAGCGCCAGCTGCGCGAGGCGCTGGTGGCGCTGCCGGGCGCGCGCGTCAAGGTCGGCTTAGCCGGTGGCGGCGAAAAGTACGTGCTGGTGCTGGCCGGTGAAGACGGCCGCGTGCTGCTCGACCATGCGCGCATCGTCGAGCGCGAACTGCGCACGCTGCCCGGCATCGGCAACGTCACATCCACCTCGAGCCTGGTGCGCCCGGAGCTGATCGTGCGGCCCGATTTCGACCGCGCTGCCGATCTGGGCGTGACCTCGGCCGCCATCGTCGACACGCTGCGCATCGCCACCAGCGGTGACTACGACCAGAGCCTGCCGAAGATGAACCTGTCGCAGCGCCAGGTGCCGATCGTCGTCAAGCTCGATGCCGATGCGCGCAGCGATGTCGAGCTGCTGTCGCGGCTGGCGGTGCCCGGCGCGCGCGGGCCGGTGATGCTGGGCAATGTGGCCCGCTTCACGATCGACAGTGGCCCGGCGCAGATCGACCGCTACGACCGGCAGCGCAACATCAACTTCGAGATCGAGCTGAACCAGCGGGCACTCGGCGATGTCGAGCGCGCGGCGCTTGCGCTGCCCAGCCTGCAACAGCTGCCGCCGAGCGTGTCACAGACGGTGGTCGGCGATGCCGAGGCAATGGGTGAACTGTTCGAGAGCTTCGGCCTGGCGATGGCGACCGGCGTGCTGTGCATCTACATCGTGCTGGTGCTGCTGTTCAAGGATTTCGTGCAGCCGGTGACCATCTTGGCCGCGCTGGTGCTGTCGATTCCCGGTGCGTTTCTGGCGCTCTATTTAAGTCGCACCGCCATCTCGATGCCGTCGATGATCGGGCTGATCATGCTGATGGGCATCGCCACCAAGAACTCGATCCTGCTGGTTGAGTACGCCATCATGGCGCGCCGCGATCGCGGCATGACCCGCTGGGACGCGTTGCAGGACGCCTGCCACAAACGCGCGCGGCCGATCGTGATGACGACCATCGCGATGGGTGCCGGCATGTTGCCGATCGCGATCGGCTGGGGGGTCGATCCGAGCTTCCGGGCGCCGATGGCGATCGTCGTGATCGGCGGGCTGATCACCTCGACCTTCTTGAGCCTATTGGTGATACCGGTGGTGTTCACCTTCGTTGACGACGTGGTACTGGGCGTGACCCGGCTGTTGTCTCGCGTTCGCAGATCGCCTCAGGCAGCGGCGCCCGTCAGCGGCACGACCGACGGGCGCTGAAACAAGCGAGGCTCCCGCCCTTAGCGGTCGCAGAGGGCCATGCCACCGGCGTCCCACAGCGGCGCAAATCCGCTGCTGTCGCCTGCCCGCAAAGGACGCAGCAGGCGCAGTCGAATCAGCTCCTGCGACACCTCAGGCGGGAAGCCGGTGCGGCTGCGGCGCTTGTCGACCACCAGCTCGTCGAGCACCCGCGCCACCAGCGCCGAGTCGTTCCAGCACAGCGCCAGCCGGTTGGCCACGCGGGGAAACAGCGCGCAGAGCTGGGTCGGCCGGTGCCGTGCGGTCATCGAGTCGCCCCAAGCCGCAGCCAGCGGCGACAACACCAAATCCTGCGGGCGTGACGGCTCGCGCAGGCGTTGCCAGCCGGAGTCGGTGGTCGGTTCTGCCGCCGTACGACGTGCAGCGGAGGTTTTGGCGGCCGCGCTTGGGACATCGCGTGCACCCCATCCAAAAAAGCTCATCATTTTTGTTCCCCGAAGTTCAACGGCTGTGCTGGCGCCACGCCAGTATCGAAGCCGCCGACACGCTGCCCGCGACAGGTTTCTATGAAAGAGACATAACGCTTATTTCACCCGATAACCAACCGCTTTCCTGGCCTTCACCCGACTTGCGGGTGTGCATCTTTCACACTCGCAGCGCCCTTGTGGTCTTTGTCTCGCCCGCGGGCTGTGCGTGCGCCCGCGGTGCCCGAAACATCGGCTGTCGCCTCACGGTGGACATTTACCATCGACCCATGTCATTGATGCTTTCAACCGCCTTCTGGAGCCTCGTCACCCGCCTCGGCGAGGCGCAGATCATGTTGCCCGCTGCTTTGATGGTGGCGCTGTGGTTCGGCTGGCGCGAACGCTCGATGCGGCTGGCGGCCATCTGGCTGGTCGGATTGTTGGCAGCGGTGGCGGTGACGACGGCGTCGAAGGTCGCTTTCCTGGGCTGGGGCCTGGGCTGGTCGGCACTCGACTTCACGGGCGTGTCGGGTCATTCGATGTTTGCGGCAGCGGTCTACCCACTGACCGGCGTCGCCATCGCGCGCGCGCTGACCGGCCTGCGGGCGGCGCGCTGGCAAGGGCTGGGGCTGGCCGCAGGCGTCGCGCTGGCGTTGCTCGTGGGCGTGTCGCGGGTGGCGGTCGAGGCGCATTCGTGGTCTGAAGTGGTGGCCGGCCTGCTGGTGGGCGGTGCCGCCAGCGCGATTGCCGCCATGGCCCAGCGCGCGCCGCCAACGCGCCACACGCTGTGGTTGCCAGTGGTGGTGTGCATCTGGCTGGGCAGCACCCTCACGGCAGCGCCGCCTTCGACCACCCACGGTTGGGTGACGCGGCTGGCACTCGCGGTGTCGGGCCGCAGTGAGCCCTACACCCGCGCCGACCTACTGGCCGCGCGCCAACCTTCACAAGACACCGTTCGCTGACCCCACCTGGGCTGCATTTGCGCCTCACGGCGCCGCAGGGCTCAGGCCCGACCCGACAATGGCTTTGCGAGCCCCGTCTGATCGAGCACATCGGTCACCAGCTCCAGCCTCAGCAGTGGGTTGTCGAGCGACATCAGGCGCTGCTTGTGCTCGGCACCGAGCGGCAACAGCTCGCACCAGCGGTTGGCGACCCAGCCACAGTCATCCCATCGATAGGGCGGCTGAAACGGCATCTCCGCCGGATCGCCAGCCCGATCGGTCAGCCCTTTGACGACCTCGCGCAGCGTCGTCACCGTCGCCTCCAGATCGCTTGGCACGGCGACCTCGACATCGTCGCTCAGCAGCTCGATGTCGGCCACCCACAGGCCGTGCTTCAACTGCTCACCTGAACGGATGCGAAAGCGCTGGGTGCCGGTGCAGCTGATCGACATCAGGCCCGGATTCGGCCGCTCCAATTGGTTGATGCGGGCCAGCGTGCCGATCTCGTGGAACGCTTCGTGCGGGAAGCTGTCGCCACGCCGCCGCTCGGGAGCGCCGTGCAACGGCGCGGTGCGCACCTCGCGGCCTTCGGTCAGGCACACCACGCCGAACGGCGTGCCCGCCTTGTGGGCGCGCCGGATCATGTCCAGGTAGCGCACCTCAAAAATGCGAAGTGGCAGGTATCCGCCTGGGAACAGCACGCATTGCAACGGAAAGAGCGGCAATGCTGTGAGGTCGGTCGGCAACGTGTCCATGCGGCGGATTGTGGTGCGACACGGCACCCGGTGCACGACAGGGATTGCCCTTGTCACGGTGGACCGCTCAGCGTCGCGATCGGCGCACGACCCTCGGCACGCAACAGCGCCTCCAGGCACTGATCGCGGATGCCGTAAAAGGCCTTGATGTCGTCGATCTGCGCCCACACTGCGTCGGCAGGCAACGGCTGCGCGCGCTTGACGGCCAGGATCATCTTGTTTTTTTGCGTGTGTTCGAGCGCCACGAACTCGAACACCTGGGTGTCGTAACCGCAGGCGTCGAGCAGCATTGCGCGCAGGCCGTCGGTCAGCATCTCGGCCTGCTGCCCCAGGTGCACGCCATGTTGCAAGATCGGCCGCAGCGGGTGTGGGCTCAGCAGCTGCGGGCGCAGCTCCTTGTGGCAGCAGGGCGAACACAAAATAATCGACGCGCCGCCGCGCAGCCCGAGGTGGATCGCGTGGTCGGTCGCGGTGTCGCAAGCATGCAGCGCGATCATCACGTCGATCGGCTGCACCGCGTGGCTGCGCACATCGCCTTCGTCGAAGCGCAGACCGGCGAGGCCCAGCTGAGCCACCACCGCATTGCCCAGCCGCACCATGTCGGGCCGCAGCTCGACGCCGCTGACTCGCGCATCGATGCCCGGCTGTTGCAACAGATGGTCGTGCACTGCAAAGGTCAGGTAGCCCTTGCCAGCGCCGAAATCGACGACCAGCACCGGCCGCGCCGCACCTGTGGGCGATGGCTCGGCGTTGACCAATTGCGACGCCTGCAGCGCGCTGGCAAACACCTCGACAAACTTGTTGATCTGCTTCCATTTGCGCGACATCGCAGGCACCACCGTGTGCTGCGCGGTGGTGACGCCGAGCGCGGTCAGGAAGGGGCGGGTCACGTCGACAGGGCGATGCTTCTCGCGGTCGTGTGCTTTGGGCTGGGCGTTGGCGTGTTCGCGTGTTTCAGGCTCGCCGGTCACGGTGATCGCGCTCGCTGCGTCGGCATGCACCGGCCAACGGCGCAGAGTGCAGACGCCGCGCTGGCTGATCATCAGCTCGACCACGGCATCGCGCGTGTGCAACTGGGCATGGCGAAACACCGGCCCGAGCAGCGCACCCAGCCGCTGCAGCGCGTCCGCGATCGGCAGGTTCTTGGTCTCGTCGCGGGTGGCGTAGCGGTACACGAACGACAGACACGGCACCCCACGCAGCACAAGGGGCCGCGCCGTGACGCGCTGCAGGTCGGCGTCGGGCCCGGCCTGCTTGGACAGCAGCACAGACTCGAAGCCACCGCCCTCCAGGCTCGCAGCGCACAGCGCCACGAAGCGGGCGGGCGTGGCCGTGCCTGAGGCCGTTTTCAGCAACCTCGCGGATGAGCTCACTTCCGGGCCGGATCGCGGCTGTGTCGCTCCACGCAGCTGGCGCGCTCACTGGCATCGGCCACGGCGCTGCAGCGGGCAGCGCTGTCGTCGATGGCCGCTGACGCGCTGCGGCGGGGCGATGAATCCGGCTGCCGCTCAAGCTTCAGCGGGGCCGACGCCTTAGCACCGAGCGGAATGTTGATCTGCGGCGTGACGGTGCCCTCGGGCCGCGCGTTGTCGGCGGGCGCTGCGTTGTCGCGCTTTTCCTGCGGCGTCAGCAAGCGCGGCCCGGGCTTGACCGTGGGGGCCGGTGCACTCGCGGCAGGCGGCGTGGAACTCGGTTGGGCTTGCACCGCACCACAAGCCATCAGCGCCCATGAAATGATCAACGGCAGACATCGAATTTCCATCACCTATCCTCTGCGGGCGGGAAAGCGCCTCGCGGTGCCCCGGTGTAGCACGTTCGGCCTTTGCAGTCGCCAGAAGTTGGATTCCCATGTCTCCCGACACCCTGCCCGATCCACCCGACGCCGACGAGGCGATTTACGACCCCCGGCTGTGGCGCGACCGCGGCTGGACCGCCCGCGTGATCAAAAACGAAGACGACGAGGGCTGGGCGGTCGAGATGCTCAAGCACGGCGAGGCCGAGCCGGCACTGGTCGGCCCATGGACGATGGGGCGCGACAAGAAAAACCCGAAGCCGCTGGACACCGCCGCCTTCAACACGCTGGTGAAAACGGCCGCCGAGGTGCTGCGTCGGCACGAGCAGCAGCTGCAGGCGCAACTGCACCAGCGTGTGGTCGTTGATAACGATGGCGGGCGCCTCACCGTCGCGCTCGACATAGTGGCCGACGAGGACGACCCGTCAGCCCTGCTCAGCGCCACCAATGCGGCCGGTGACACGCTGGCTCAGGTGCGCGTGGGGGCCGGTTTTCGGTTGAACGCCAGCAGCGCCGGCCGCTGGATCGCCGACGACTTTCGCCGGCCCGACTGAGCACGGCAGTCAACCGGTTGGGGCCGTCGGCGTCTCGTCCAGCTCGCGAGCCGTCAGCCACAGCCGCGCATCGAATTCCAGCTGGTGGTAATCGGATGCCATGTGGGAGCACAACGCGTAAAACGGTTTGTCGTGGTCGCGCTCCTTCAGGTGCGCCAGCTCGTGCACCACGATCATCTTCAATAGCGGCGCGGGCGCGTCCTTGAACAAGCTGGCGATGCGGATCTCGCGCTTGGCCTTGAGCCGGCCACCTTGCACCCGCGACACCATCGAATGCGTGCCCAGCGCGTTGCGCAGCACCTGCAGCCGCGGGTCGTACGCCACCTTGGCGATCGGCGGCGCGCTGCGCATATGGCGGGTCTTCAGATCCATCACATAGTCGTACAGCGCGGGGTCGCTGCGCACGGTGTGCGCCTCGGGGTAGCGCTGCTGCAGGTGCAGGGCGAGGCGCCCCTGCGCGATCATTTCAGCCACGCGCGACAGCACATCGGGCGCATACCCGGCCAGGTATTTCAGGCTCATGCAGTGCGCTTCGGGGCCGCGCTGTCCGGCATTGGCGGCAGGCTGCTCGTTGGCATCTCGGCCAACTTACGCAAACGTTGGTGGGCCGCGTTGTCCCACGCGATGGGCAGTTGATTCCGGGCCTGCAGATAGTGGTGGGTGAACACCTCCAGATAGGCCTCCAGCGTTCGTGCGGCCCGCTGTTCGCCCGCCAGGTTCAGGCACAGCGCCGCAACCTCGCTGGTGCAGAAGTGGTCGTTGCGGCGCGAGCGGCGCAGCCGGTATTGCGAGACCTGGTCGGGCTGCAGGCTGAGCACCGGCAGGCGGTCGAGGTAAGGGCTTTTGCGGAACATCTTGCGGGCCTCGGCCCAGGTGGCGTCCAGCAGGATGAACAGCGGGCGCTTGCCAGCGGCAGCCCCCGCACTGTCGACCAATTGAACGCTGTGCGCCACCCGCTCAGGCGGCACGTACTCTCCCGGAAACACCACGTACGGTTGCCACTGCGGGTCGCGCAGCAAGGCCAGCAGCGCCGGGTCGGTCTCGGTGCGCGCCCAGCCGAAGGCAAAGGTGTCGGTCACCACATCGGCGATCAACCAGCCGGTGTTGCTGGGCTTGAGCGGCTCGATGTCGGCCATCAGCAGGCACACCCCAGAGCGCGTGGGGACCGTTGGGCGGAACGCACATAGGCAGTGGCTGGGCAACAGCCGACAGCCCGCACACC
>JANPNF010000052.1:0-3729 GCA_031427315.1 Burkholderiales bacterium
GTCGCCATCGCGACCACGCCGGGCGCGCCGCCCGCGGCACCCACGGTGTTGGCCAGCACCGCATCGGCGGCTTGCTTGAGGTTGTCGCTCATGGGGGTCTCCAGTATTCGTGGGCTTAAAAAAGAGGCGCTGTCCGGCGTCACGTTGGCGGCCGGAACGCAGCCTCGCACTCTAGAACATCGGCGTGGTTCGCGGGCCGTGGACAATCCCGCTTCTCCCGGCCTGCGGCCCAACCCGCCGGCCCTTTCATGCAGCCCTGGAAAGAAGAATTCGCTTGTTCAAGAACCTGACGGTGTATCGCGTGGGGCCCGAGTGGCAGGCTACGCTGGCGCAGATCGAAGAGGGCCTCGCGGCGGCCCGTTTTGCTGAATGTGGCGCCACGCAGCCGCAGTCGCTCGGCTGGGTCGCCCCGCGCGGCACCGAGCACGCCCCGCTGATCGAAGCGGTCGGCGGGCAATGGCTGATGATGTTGATGGTCGAGCGCAAGGCGCTGCCGTCGGCGGTGGTCAAGCGTCGCACCGACGAGCTCGTGCAGCAGGTCGAACAGGCCAGCGGACGCAAGCCGGGCAAGAAGCAGACGAAGGAGCTGAAGGAGCAGGCGACGCTGGAGTTGCTGCCGATGGCCTTCACCAAGCGTGCCACGCTGAAGGTGTGGATCGACGCGAAGCAGCGGCTGTTGATGGTCGATGCGAGCAGCCCTGCGCGCGCGGGCGAAGTGGTCACGCAGCTGATCAAGTCTCTCGACGGACTGGTGCTGACGCCGCTGCAAACCACCGAATCGGCGTCGGTCGCGATGTCCGACTGGCTGCTGAGCGGCGAGCCGCCAGCTGTGTTCTCGGTCGATCGCGAGTGCGAGCTGAAGTCGGAAGACGAGATGAAGTCGGTGGTGCGCTATGCCCGCCACCCGCTCGACATCGACGAGGTGCGCCAGCACATCACCGACGGCAAGCGGCCGACGCGGCTCGCGCTGACCTGGCAGGGCCGGGTGTCCTTCGTGCTGACCGAGACTGGGCAGATCAAAAAGATCGACTTCCTCGACGTGGTGTTCGAAGGGCGTGTGCGCAGCGACAAGGCCGATGACGCCTTCGATGCCGATGCGGCGATCGCCACCGGCGAGCTGGTGCAGCTGATCCCCGATTTGATCGATGCGCTGGGCGGCGAATTGGACGTCACCCTGCCGCCGAGTGCTGCCGCGGTGGCGACGGAAGCCACCGCCCGCGCGTTCACCGCGGTGGCTTGAGGGCATCTCCCGGCACGCCCCAATGCGCCTCGCACCAGCGGGCCACCGCGTCGCGCTGCGCAGGCGTCAGGTGCAGGCCGAGCTTGGTGCGGCGCCACAACACATCGTCTGCCGTGCGCGCCCATTCGTGTCGGTGCAAGCAGTGCAGTTCGGCCTCGAACAAGCCGGGCGCGACTTCGAGGCCCAGCCCCTGTGGCGTGAACATCAATTCGACGCGTGAACCGTGGCCGCGCGCCCAGCGCCGCAGCACGGCGGCCGGCACCTCGGGGTGTCGCACCGCCAGCACGTGCAGGAAGCGTGCGAAGTCGGCGTCGGGCTGGTCGGCGGGGCCGATGGTTGCGCTGAGGTCGCCGCCCGGCAGCGTCGCGTTGGCGGTCCACGCGCCTGAGGCGATGTTCAAGGGCGCGGTCAGCAGATCGGCGGCTTCTTCGGCCAACTTGCGAAAGGTCGTCAGCTTGCCGCCCCACACCGAGAGTAAGGGCGCCTCGGCGGTGTCGAGTTCGAGCGCGTAGTCGCGCGTGACGGCGGCAGCATCTTCCGAACCATCTTCCAGCAGCGGTCGCACGCCTGCGTAGCTCCACACCACGTCGGCAGGCGCGAGGGGCCGCTCGAAGCAGCGGTTGACCTGCTCGCACAGGTAGGCGACTTCGGCCTCGCTGATGTGCGCCTCGCCGAGGGCGCCGGTGTGCTCGACTTCGGTGGTGCCGATCAGCGTGAATTCGCCTTCGTAGGGAATAGCAAACACGACGCGCCCGTCCGGCGCCTGCAACAGGTAGGCGTGGTCATGGTCGAACAACTTGCGCACGACGATGTGGCTGCCCTTGACGAGGCGCAGCAATCGCGGATGGGGCACATGGGCGTGCTCACCGAGGAACTGCGCCGCCCATGGCCCGGCCGCATTGACCAGCGCTTTTGCAGTGACCTGCCGCGTCTCACCCGCCGCGCTGCGCAGGGTGACGTCCCAGTGATCTGCGCCACGCTGTGCATCAACGCAGCGCCAGCGCGTCAGCACCGTCGCGCCGCGCGCGGCCGCGTCGATCGCATTCAGCACCACCAACCGTGCGTCGTCGACCCAGCCGTCGGAATAGATGAAGCCCCGGCGAAAGCGCCGCTGCAACGCGGCGCCCGCCACATGCGTGCGCAGATCGACGCGGCGTGAGTCGGGCAACCAGGCGCGGCGGGCCAGGTGGTCGTACACGAACAACCCGAGGCGGATCAGCCACGCGGGGCGAACCGAGGTGTGATCCGGGTCGTGCGGCCTGTCTTGCAGGATGACGAAACGAAGCGGCCACATGATGTGCGGCGCGCTGCGCAGCAGCCGTTCGCGTTCGGCCAGGGCCTTGCGCACTAGCGTGAACTCGCCGTGCTCCAGATAGCGCAGCCCGCCGTGGATCAGCTTGGTCGATGACGACGAGGTGTGCGCCGCCAGATCGTCTTGTTCACACAGCAGCACCCGCTGGCCGCGGCCAGCCAGATCGCGCGCGATGCCCGCGCCATTGATCCCGCCACCGACGACCAGCACATCGAATGCAGCGGGAGTGGTGGATGCAGGCACGAGCTTCAGTTTGACTGATCTTCACCATGCCGCACATGATCGGTCTGCCATGACCGCACCCACCCACCTCCTCGCGCTCGACCAGGGCACCTCCAGTTCGCGCAGCATCGTGTTCGACCGCAGCGGGAACATCGTGGCGATGGCGCAGCGAGAGTTCACGCAGATCTACCCGCAGCCGGGCTGGGTCGAGCATGACCCGATCGAGCTGTGGACGACGCAGTTGGCCACCGCGCGCGAAGCGATGACATCAGCGGGGCTCGCCGCACGCGACATCGCGGCCATCGGCATCACCAACCAGCGCGAAACCACGGTGGTGTGGAGCCGCCGTACTGGCGTGCCGATTCACCCCGCCATCGTCTGGCAGGACCGGCGCACCGCAGCGATCTGCAGCGTGCTGCGCGAACGCGGGCTCGAAGGCCTGTTTCGCGAGCGCACCGGGCTGCGGCTCGACCCGTACTTCTCAGGCACCAAGCTGAAGTGGATCCTCGATGAGGTGCCCGGCGCCCGCGCGGCGGCCGAGCGCGGCGAGCTGGCCTTCGGCACGGTCGACAGCTGGCTGCTGTGGCAGCTGACGCGCGATCAGCCCGGCGGCCCAGTGCACGCCACCGACATCAGCAACGCCTCGCGCACGCTGATGCTCAATGTGCACAGCGGCCAGTGGGACGACGAGCTGCTGCAGCTGCTCGACGTGCCGCGCGAGATGCTGCCGCAGGTGCACCCGTCGAGCCACCTCTACGGCCACACGGCGGCCGACTGGTTCGGCGCACCGATCGCCATCGGCGTTGTGGCCGGCGACCAGCAAAGTGCCCTGTTCGGCCAGGCCTGTTTCCAGGCCGGCCTGGCGAAGAACACCTACGGCACCGGCTGCTTCATGCTGATGCACACCGGCACGGCCTGCCAGGCATCGACCCAAGGACTGATCACCACCCGCGCC
>JANPNF010000053.1:0-3142 GCA_031427315.1 Burkholderiales bacterium
GGCCAGGCGGGTGAATTCGGGTTCGGTGATCACTTCGGTGTCCTTTGCGGCAAGCCCCTCTGCGATGGGCATCCGGGGCTGGGCGCGGGGCGACGTCTTCGGGCTGCGAGGCAGGCGCCCCGCCAGCGGGCATCAGGGTTGCTGCGCGCGACGCCAGGGCCAGGCTCCCTGGCCGCGCGGCCCGGCGCTGGAACTTCAAAGCCGACACGCATCGACAAAGCGACGCAGGTCTTCGAGCCGGTGACCCCAGAACACGACCAGTGGTGTGTCCTGGGCCTCGACCACATAGCGCGGATTGAACACTCCTTGAAGGGCCACGCCCGGTACGACCTGAGAGCCGAAGCGCTGCAACCAGGCCCGCGCGTTTTGCGCGGCTTCCTTGTTCAGGCGCTTGCGACTGTTGATCTCGCTGTTCGAGCCCTTGCATTCGATCGCCAGCAAGCGGCCATCGTCCAGACGGATCAGCACGTCGGCGTTGTCTGCGCCCAGGTTGATCTGCGTCAGAAAACTTCGCGGTGGTGGTGAATCGTTCAGCAGGTTCTGCACACCACCAACCGGCCGCGTCGATGCGAGCTGCCAGCCCATGCCGACCAGCAAGCCCTTGACGGCGCCTTCGACCATTGCCTTCTCGTCGCCACGGCGCAAGGTTTGCACGCGTTGGGAAGCGATCAGCGTCGATGTCGCAAGCGCCGCAGCCTTCAACTCGTGCGGTCGCGGCAGCCGGCTGGCGGCGATCCAGGGGAATCGGCGCGGGTCGAGAATCGTGCGCATCACCTCGAGCAAACGCTCGCGCCGCAGGCGATCGGTGGCCGCGGTCGCGCTCAGCGCTGTCGCCGCCAGCGTCTCCAGGTCGTCGTTCGAGATCGGTGGTGCGCTCAGGTAGCGGAAGGCCTCGCGGCCCGCATCACTCGCCCACACTGCAGCCCAGGCGTCAGAATCGGCTGCTTCCAAGAGGGCTCCGCCTGCCAGTCTGGACAGCGCTTGTGCAACCACCACAGACGACGCATCGAAGGCCGCCAGGTAGCGTGCCAGCGGCTCAGCCATGCGCCGGCTGCGGAACTCGTCGCTGGCGACGCGCACGTCGGCAGCGATGTCATCGCTCGACCAGCGCCTGGCATGCAGCGGCCAACTCACGCTGCAAACTCCAGCAGCTCGCCCGGAACGCGCAGCCGAGCGATGTCGCTCGGCTCGAACTTCGCCAACCCCCCACCGTAGACCCGGCCGCTGCGCAGATCGGTCGATGCGTTCAGGTGGGCCAACACGGCAGACAAGCTGGCAGGCGTCAAGGCTTGTCGCGGGTACAGGCCGTGTGCGATGTTGATGTAGCTCACGGCAAACGGATTGGCAGCAAACACCGGCGGTCGCCGGCCCATGTAGCTGACGAAGGCGATCGGCGCCAAGCGCATGGCCACGCGATACCAGGGTTTACGGGTTCGTGCGACATAGCCCGCGTCTGCACTGGCGGCACGCGCACGGTCAACGAAGGCCAACGCGGCGTGGCGCATTTCATCGCCGAGCGCATCGAGGTCCGCCGGCAGGTCAACGACGTGGCGCAGACCGGCGGCACCTTCGCGCGTCAAGACCTGTCCTTCGATGATCTCCCTGGCCCGCGTGACGGCCGGCCGGACCAGCGCACGTGGCAACAGTTGCTGATCAGCCGGAAGCACGAAGACATTGTTAGCGCCTGTGACTTGCCCGCGCGTCACGCGAAACAGCTCGCCCACTTCGACCCCCAACGCAGCCACCGGCGCGACGACCTGGCAATGCGCCGACCAGCGTTGAGACTCTCGCAATTGCGTCAACGGCACGCGTCGCACGTCGTGCAGGCACTTGCCGCTGATCGTGCCGAGTGTGGCGTCACCCCCGTGCTGGCGTGCTTCAACCTGAAGGACTGCCGCCGAGACCAGCGCGTCACCGAAAACGGGGTCGTCGGCATCCGCCAACCACAAGCCACGCAAGGCGCAACCGGGTTGACCGACACAGAGCTGGCGCAAGGCATCACCGTAGCCGTTGTCGAGCCACTCTGCCGCCGTCACGAAGCACAGGGCGTCACCAGGCCGCAACTGGCGCAACGCGTGGAGCATGAAGTGCGCGTGCAATCCCGCAAGCTGCGAAGCGCGAATGCCCAACGCAGCCATGCCACGCGAGTACCAGGCTTTCCACTCGGGCTCGATCTGGTGGTGCCGCACATAGGGCGGGTTGCCGAGGTAAAGGGTGCGCCCGGCCGTTGGCGCGACGAAATGACGGAAGTCGTCAACGATGATTTCCACCCGCCGGGACATTCCTGTCTCGACCAGGCGTTGCCGCAACAAGGCCGCCATCTCACGTCCACGCTCGACAGCAACCAGGCGCGCTGCTGGCCAACGCCGGGCAGCGGCGATCGCGAATCGGCCTGTGCCGGCGCCGCAGTCGACGATCGTGTCAAACCCCTCGTCGGCGCCATAGCGCGCCAGCATTGCATCGACCAGCCACTGCGGCGTCAGCGTGATGCCGCTGGCGCGCCGGGTCAGCGCGTCGTTGTCGAGGCAGAACCGCTCGCCTAGCAGGTCTTCACCTGCTCCCGTGGCAAACAGGTCCGCCTGGGGCGGCATTGCAAGCAGGTCAGCCACGGAGCTGCCCTCGCATCGCGTCGATCACCGCCTTGTAGTCCGGCTGGCCGAAGATCGCGCTGCCGGCGACGAAGGTATCGGCGCCGGCATCGGCAACGCGGCGGATGTTGTCGACCTTGATCCCGCCGTCAACCTCCAGCCGGATGTCGCGGCCGCTGGCATCGATGAGCTTGCGCAGCCGCTCGATCTTGCGCAAGGCCGCATCGATGAAGCTCTGCCCGCCGAAGCCCGGGTTGACGCTCATCACCAGCACCAGGTCGACCTTGTCCAAGACCCACTCCAGCACCTCGATCGGCGCCGCCGGGTTGAACACCAAGCCGGCCTGCTTGCCCTCGGCCTTGATCAGTTGCAGCGTGCGGTCGACATGCGCGCTGGCGTCGGGGTGAAAACTCACCAGGTCGGCGCCGGCGCGGCAGAAGGCCAGCGCCAGCGCATCGACCGGCTGGACCATCAAGTGCACGTCGATCGGCACCGTGCTGTGCTTGCGCAGCGCTGCGCTGCGCAGACCATCGGGCCGAAAGTCAGGTTGGGGA
>JANPNF010000054.1:0-10474 GCA_031427315.1 Burkholderiales bacterium
GGACACCTGGATGGAAACCTACTCGATGCTATTTGTCACCAGTGCTGGCGGTATCGGCGATGCGCTGCGCGCGACCATCGAGCAACATGCATCCGCTTGGCGCCATCTGTGCGACGGCCCGCGCCACACCGAGGTCTTCGACGCATGTGCCTGATCGCGCTGGCCATCGATCAGAGTCGGCGCTTCCCGCTTGTGGTGGCAGCTAACCGCGATGAGTTTTTCACCCGCCCTGCCGCCCGCCTCGCTTGGTGGACGCCCGATGCCGGTGGGCCAGCCATCCTTGGCGGGCGCGATCTGGAAGTCGGTGGCACCTGGCTCGGCCTGACGGCACAGGGCCGGCTGGCGATGCTGACCAATGTGCGCAACCCCTCGCGCATCGACGCGCAGGCACCTTCGCGCGGACAGATCGTGCCGCAGTGGCTCTCAGGCACCGAGCCCACCGACCGGTTCTGGATGCGCACCGCGCTGTTGGGCTACAACGGCTTCAACCTGATCGCCGCCGATTTCAAGCGCGGTGAATGCTTCTGGGCGTCCAATCTCCACGCCAATCCGGTGCGACTGGAGCGCGGCACCTACGGCGTGTCGAACGCATCGCTCGACACCGCATGGCCGAAGACCAGCACCTTGAAACACCGCCTGAGCGCGGCGCTCGACGAGACCGATTCGGTCGACGCGCTGGCAAGCGCCCTGTTCACGGCGCTCGGTGGTCGGCAGGTTGCCGCCGATGCGGAGCTGCCGACCACCGGGGTGCCGATCGAGCTGGAGCGCGCGTTATCGGCGGCTTTCATCCGCACCCCGGATCGCCAGTACGGCACGCGCTGCTCGACGCTGGTGATCAGTGAGCGGATTGGGCGCGGCATGGTCACCCACGTCATGGAGCGCAGCTACACCGCCAGCGGCGCCGTCGCGCTGCTACGCCAGGCCACGCTGAAGCACTGGCCGCCGCGCTACGGAGACGAAGGGCCGCCGGAGCTGGTCGAGCAGTCCGTGGTGTCCGATGGCCCGCGCACCCGCGTGCGCAGCCTGCTCAAGCCCGCGTCGACGCCGCGCCGTGCGGCGAAGCGCACCTCGCCGTGAGGCGTTAGCGCAGGTTGCCGGTGTGGCCCAGCGAGTAGCGGCCGGGCTGCGGCCAGACGGTGAGCCCGTGCGGCTCCTGGCCGACCTTGATGGTGTCGACCGCGCCGCTCATGGTGTCGAAGCGGTAGACCACGTTGTCGAAGCGGCCTGACAGCCACAGATGCTTGCCATCGGCGCTGACGTTGCCCATGTCGGGACTGCCACCGCCGGGCACCGGCCAGGTGTGCTCGATCTGTCGGGTTGCGAAATCGATCACCGACACGCTGCCCTGCCCACGCTTTTTCCCCACCACATTGTTGCTGCCGCGGTTGGCCACATAGAGCTTCTTGCCGTCGCGGCTCGGGTAAAGGCCGTGGGTGCCGACGCCGGTTGGAATAAAGCCGATCTGCTTGAAGCTGGCGCCATCGACCAGGTGTACGCCGTCGGCCATCATGTCGGCAACGAAGAGCACGCTGCCATCGGGTGAGAACCGCACATCCTGCGGCATGCCACGGGTGGTGCAAATCTCAGCGCCGAGCTGCGACGGGTCGGGAATGATGCGCGGCTTCTTGCCCGGCTTGGCCAGCAGCGACAGCACCTCCGGGCGTTCGAAGTAACGGCTCAACTTCACAGTACCGACGACCCGTTTGTCGACCAGATCGATCTTGGTCAGGCCACCGCTGAATTCGCAGGTGAAGAAAGCGTAGTAGCCGTCGATAGAGAAATCGGCATGGTTGATGCCAGCGCATTCGGGCGTCTCAATCGAGTGTTGCAGCGCCATCGTGTGCGCGTCGCGGAAATCGAGGCGCTTGTGGGCCTCGACGACCACGATCGCATGCTGGCCGTCGGGTGTGTAGTACATGTTGTACGGGTCGTCCACCGCAATCGATGCGCCGGGCTTGCCGGTCAGCGGATCGATCGGCGTCAAGCTGCCGGTCGTTTTTCGCTCGGCATTGTTGGCGACCCACAGCGTGCGCAGATCCCACGACGGCACCACATGCTGCGGGTTGAGGCCGACCTTGAAGGTATCAATCACCTTCAGCGTTTTCGGATCGATCACCGACACCGTATTGGCCGCGCGGTTCGGCACGTAGACGCGCTCCAGCGCGCCCTGCACGGCCGGGCTCAGCTTTCCGACGCCGATTTCGCTGTACAGGTTGTGGCGGTCGATCACCGGCGGCATGCCAGGCACTGTGGTCACCGGCCCGAGGTTGACCGCGGCAGCGGTTTGCGGCGGTTGTGAGTTGATGCTGCCGACGGCGCAGACGGCGAGCACGCCCGGCATCAGCCGACGCAACAGGAAAGATGATGTGAAAAATCGTGACATCGAAGGCTATGAAGTCGAGGGATATGAAGTAGCGGAATGTGACTGTTCGCGAGCGGTCAGCGCGGTCTGGCAATCGCCTGCCGTATCGCTGCGGTGGTGCGCGAGATGATCAATTCGACGCCAAGCTGACCGAGCGCCGCGCTGGCCAATCGCGGATCACCGTTCACCCCCGACGATTTCTCGGCCGCCGCATCGTGCTCGATTTTCATCTGATCGCGGCGCACCAGGCTCGCGTCGGTCGCCAACATCAACGAAGTGTCCGCAGCGCCAGCGTGCAAGCCAATCTGCGCGTCGGTGAGACCATGGTCACGCAGCGCCTGGTTATAGGGTTTCTGGGCCACGTCGTAATAAGCACAGATGAAATGCGCCCGCGCTGACGACGACGCCCAGTCGCGGTTGAGCCGGGTGGTCACGGCTTCGAGCATCGACTGATAGCCGCCATGGTCGCCGATGAGAATCACATCGGTGAAGCCATGCTGCTTGAAGCTGCTGGCCGCGCCATCGATGAGACCTTTGAAGGCCTCCTCGGGGATCGACACCGTGCCGGCGTAGCGCATGTGCTGCGTCGGCGGCGCAATGTGGCCTTCAGGCACGTAGGCGACGACCGGTGCCACCAGCGTGTGGCCGAGCGTCTGCGCGATGCGCTCGGCCAGCACCTTGACGCGCACATTGTGTTTGCCGAGTGCCATGTGCGGCCCGCTTTGTTCGGTGCCGCCCACCGGAATGATCACCGTGGTCGTGCCGGCTTTGACGGCGTCGCGCACTTCGGTCCAGGTCAATTCATCGAGCTGTACGCTGGGAGGTGCGGCCTGAGCGACCACGGTGCCTGCGAGCAAGGCAACGGCAAGCAGCACCGCGGGGGCGTTCACAAATGACATCGAATTCAGTTCAAGGCTGCGAGAAGAAAACAAAGGCCCGAAGGCATGACGCCTTCGAGCCTGGCCGCCATCGTAACGCCGCCGTGTCGCGCTCAGTGCTCGTTTTTGTCGAAGAACTGTTCGTCTTCGGTTGAGCCCTTCAGCGCACCTGTCGAGGCCTGCGCCTCAATCGTCGTCGTCACCGCATCGAAGTAGCCGGTGCCGACCTCGCGCTGGTGCTTGACGGCGGTGAAGCCGCGCTCGGCGGCAGCGAACTCGGCCTGCTGCAATTCGACGAACGCGGTCATGTTCTGTCGCGCATAGCCGTAAGCCAAGTTGAACATCGAGTAGTTCAGGCTGTGGAAGCCGGCCAGTGTGATGAACTGGAACTTGTAGCCCATCTTGCCGAGTTCGTGCTGGAACTTGGCGATGGTGGCGTCGTCGAGGTTCTTCTTCCAGTTGAACGATGGCGAGCAGTTGTAGGCCAGCAGCTTGCCGGGAAACTTGGCGTGGATCGCATCGGCAAAGCGCTTCGCATAGTCGAGGTCGGGCTTGCCGGTTTCGCACCAGACGATGTCGGCCACTGCGGCATAGGCCAGACCGCGGGAGATCGCCTGCTCCAGGCCCGCCTTGCTGCGATAAAACCCTTCAACGGTGCGCTCGCCGGTCATGAACGGCTTGTCGTTGTCGTCGATGTCGCTGGTGACCAAATCAGCAGCCTCGGCATCGGTGCGGGCGATGACCAGCGTGTGGGTGCCCGACACGTCGGCGGCCAGGCGCGCGGCGTGCAGTTTGGCGACCGCTTCACGCGTGGGCACCAGCACCTTGCCGCCCATGTGGCCGCATTTCTTGACCGAAGCCAATTGATCTTCGAAATGAACACCCGAAGCGCCGGCTTCGATCATTGACTTCATCAATTCGAAGGCGTTGAGCACGCCGCCGAAGCCAGCCTCGGCGTCGGCAATGATCGGCGCGAAGAAATCGGTGTCGTTCTTGCCTTCCGACCATTGAATTTGGTCCGCGCGAGTGAAGGCGTTGTTGATACGCTTGACGACCATCGGCACCGAGTTCGCCGGGTACAGCGACTGGTCTGGGTACATCTCGCCGGCCAGGTTGGCGTCGCCGGCCACCTGCCAGCCGCTCAGGTAGATCGCCTTCAATCCCGCCTTGACCTGTTGCATCGCCTGGTTCCCAGTGAGTGCACCGAGTGTGTTGACGAAAGGCTCGGTGTGCAGCAAGTTCCACAGCTTGTCAGCGCCGCGCTTGGCCAGCGTGTGCTCGACCTGCACCGAGCCGCGCAGGCGCACGACATCAGCCGCCGAGTAGCTGCGTTGGATGCCCTTCCAGCGTGGGTTTTCGGCCCAGTCTTTTTCGATGGTGGCAACTTGTTGTTCGCGAGAGAGTGAGGTCATGGGAATGGCTCCTGAAGCAGATGAAGAAAGGGCTGATGGCTGATGAATCGACGCGATGAAGGATACGAGTGAAAATGAAAAAATGAAAGACTTATGTCTTATATAAGAATTATTAAATGGCAATAAACCATCAGAGACTTATGAACTCGATTTCATGATTCGATAAGTCGTTCTGCCATTTGATAAAAATTGCCGCGCCGCAGCATTGAGGTCGCTGACCGCGGGGCGAAGCGTGCACGAGCGCGCCGCCGCGTCGGCCCGTTCTGGCAGCGCAAGACACCGCATTCGTATGATTGAGACTCACCATTCGACGCCCTACACCATGACCTCGTTCGCCTTTTTGTCCCACGGTGCGTTCCTCAAAGCACCCCCCGCCGACGCAAGCTCCCGTTACGCCGTTGCCGGTGTAGCCTGGGACGGCTCGGTGACGAACCGCCCTGGCGCTCGGTTCGGGCCGCAGGCGATTCGCCGCGCCAGTCACATGCTGTGCGATGCGATCCACCCGCTGTTCGACGTGTCGCCGCTCGGGCCACAGCGCGCGCGGCTGGGCGACGCTGGCGACCTGCCGCTGCCCAACACCAGCCTGCAGGGCATGCGCGAGGCCATGATGCCGTTGGTGCATGAGTTGCTCCGTGCGCACCACATGGTGTGGCTGGGCGGTGACCACTCGATCACCTTGCCGCTGCTGCGGGCCTACAATGCGTGGCTGGGCCGGCCACTCGCCGTCGTGCACTTCGATGCCCACTGCGACACCTGGACCGACCACTTCGGCGAGCCCAGCGGCCATGGCACCTGGGTCTATGAAGCGATTCAGGAAGGGTTGGTGATACCCGAATGCTTCACGCAGATCGGCATCCGCTCATCTGGTGAACGAGCGGTCCGCGAGTACGTGCGCGACCAGGGCGGCTTGATCTACACCGCCCGCGACCTGCGCGGCCTGGAGAATCCTCAGCAACTGGCGCCGATCTTCGGTGGCATCCGCTCGCGGCTGGCCGAGCACGGCCACCCACCCGTCTACCTGAGCCTGGACATCGACTGCCTCGACCCGGCCTTCGCGCCCGGTACCGGCACGCCCGAGCCGGGCGGCATGACGACCAACCAGGTGCTCAGCGTGCTGGAGGAGTTGGCCGACCTGCCCTTCGTGGGCATGGACTGCGTGGAAGTGGCCCCGGCCTACGACCATGCCGAACTGACCAGCAACGCCGCTGCGAATTTCGTCTGGACCTACCTGTGCGGGCGGATTGCGAACGAGTCGGAAGCCTGAGTCGGCGTCACGCGCTGCTTCAATCAATCGCGAATCTAATCAATCGGCAACGCCGTCGTCTTCTTCACCGTGCGCAGCACCAGCATCGAGTTCGATCGCGTCACGCCGGGAAGGCTGGACAGTACATGGCTGTGGAAGTGCTCCAGGTCTTCGGCGTCGCGGTAGGTGAAGCGCAGCAGGTAGTCGTTGGTGCCGGCGACATAGAAGCAGTCGTGGATCTCGGGCACATCGCGGATGGCCTGCTCGAAGGTATCCATCGTCGCGCGGGTGAGTTTTTCAAGGTTGACGATGGTGTAGCTGGTGCCGTGGCGCCCCACCCGCTTCGGATCAACCAGCGCCACGTACTGCGCAATCACCCCGCTTTCTTCCAGCGCCTTGACGCGCCGCAGACAGGCCGAAGGTGACAGATGCACCCGCTCGGCCAATTCGACGTTGGTCAGCTTCGCATTGGCTTGCAACACCGCCAGCAAGACTCGGTCGATGGCATCCAACGCCGCATCGCTGCTTTGATTTCGCATAAATGCTCGAACAGTTAATCCAACACGCTCAATTATTGCGTTGAGGGGCGCGCCCTACCCGCCAAAGCGCTGGCAAATTTCAAGCGTCCGCCCCTAAACTGATCTGATGGAAACCGGTGCTGCCACGGCGAATCTGAAGGACTCCACGATGTCGCCCTCGCTCGACGCCTACTGGATGCCGTTCACTGCCAACCGGCAGTTCAAAGCGGCACCGCGGATGATTTCTGGCGCGGCCGGTATGCACTACGGCACGCCCGAAGGTCGACGGGTGCTCGATGGTGTGGCAGGGCTCTGGTGCGTCAACGCGGGCCACGCTCGCCCCCTCATTACCGAGGCTGTCCAGAAGCAAGCCGCCGAGCTCGATTTCGCGCCCCCGTTCCAAATGGGCCACCCCAAGGTGTTCGAACTGGCCGAGCGCTTGGTTGAACTCACCCCCGCAGGCCTCGACAAGGTGTTTTTCACCAACTCGGGCTCGGAATCGGTGGACACCGCGTTGAAGATGGCGCTCGGCTACCACCGCGTGCGCGGCGAGGGTCAGCGCACGCGCCTGATTGGCCGCGAGCGCGGCTACCACGGCGTCAATTTCGGCGGTATCTCGGTCGGCGGCATGGTCGCCAACCGCAGAATGTTTGGCACCATGTTGGGCGGTGTCGATCACATCCGCCACACACACGACCCCGTGCGCAACGCGTTCAGCAAAGGCCAGCCCGAGCACGGCGCCGAGCTGGCCGACGACCTGGAGCGGCTGATCGCGCTGCACGATGCATCGACGATCGCTGCCGTCATCGTCGAGCCGGTGGCCGGATCGACTGGCGTGCTGGTGCCGCCGAAGGGCTACCTGCAACGCCTGCGCTCCATCTGCGACAAGCACGGCATCCTGCTGATCTTCGACGAGGTCATCACCGGCTTCGGCCGCATCGGCGCCCCGTTTGCAGCCAACCACTTCGGGGTCACGCCCGATTTGATGACGGTGGCCAAAGGCCTGACCAACGGCTGCGTGCCGATGGGCGCGGTGTTCGCCAAACAGTTCATCTACGACGCCTTCATGACCGGCCCGGAGCACTTGGTCGAGTTCTTCCACGGTTATACCTACTCCGGCCACCCGCTGGCCTGTGCCGCGGCACTGGGGACGTTGGACACTTATGCTGAAGACGGCCTGCTGACCCGCGCCCGCGACATGGCGCCCGCCTTCGAGGCGGCGCTGCACTCGCTCGCTGGGCTGCCGAATGTGGTCGACATCCGCAACATCGGGCTGGTCGGCGGCATCGAGCTGGCGCCGATCGCGGGCGAACCCGGCAAGCGGGCGTTCGATGTATTCCTCGACTGCTGGGAGCACGGCGTGCTGGTGCGCACCACCGGCGACACCGTGGCGCTTTCGCCGCCGCTGATCATCGAGCCGCAGCACATCGAACAGATCGCGGGCACGCTGGCCCACGCAATCAAGCGAGCCGCCTGAGCGCAGGTGGCCGGACTGACGACCCGCTGCTGACCTGTCGCCTGCACCCACCGCCATGAGCTTCCTCGACACCGATCGCGATCTGACGCGTCGTTCGTATTACGACGCTACGGCGCAGCGTCCGGCCGCATCGCCTGCGCTGACTGCCGACACCGAATGCGATGTCGCCATCGTCGGCGGCGGCTTGGCGGGACTGTCGGCAGCGATCGAACTCGCCGACCGCGGCTACGACGTGGTGCTGCTCGAAGCCAGGCAAATCGGTTGGGGTGCCTCCGGGCGCAACGGCGGTCAGGCGCTGGCAGGCCTCGCTTGCGAGCAAGACACCATCGAAGCGCAGTTGGGCCTCGACGAAGCCCGCCGTGTGTGGGCGATGACGATCGAGGCGCTGGCGCTGATTCAGCAGCGCTGTGCGCGCTTTGAGATCGATTGCGACTGGCGCCCCGGTTACCTGAGCCTTGCGGTCAACGACCGCAAGGCACGTGAGCTGCAGGCGTGGCAGCTTCGCATGCAGTCGCTGTATGCCCACGAGACCGACTGGATCACGCCGCAGCAACTGCCGCAGTGGATCGCCAGCCCGCGCTTTCACAGCGGACTGCACGACCCGCTCTCAGGCCATCTTCATCCGCTGAAGTACTGCCTGGGCCTGGCGCGCGCAGCAGCTGCGCTCGGTGTGCGGGTGTTCGAGAACTCTGCCGTCACCGCGCTCGATGCCGCCGCCACCGCTGGTGGCTCGGTGCGCCTGCGCACCGCCGGGGGCAGCCTGCGGGCCGCGCATGTGCTGCTGGCGGGCAATGTGTATCTGCAGGGCGTGGCGCCGGTATTGGAGCCGCGGATCATGCCGGTCGGCACCTACATCATTGCCTCCGAGGTGTTGGATGAGGCGCTGGCGCAGTCGCTGATCCCCTCGGGCGCGGCGGTCTGCGACACCAATTTCGTGCTCGATTACTTCCGTGTCGCCAGTCACACCACCGCGTCCGCCGCCCATCATCGGCTGCTCTACGGCGGGCGCGTCAGCTACAGCACCGCGACACCCGTGAACCTGGCCGCCAGCATGCAAAAGCGCATGGTGCAGACCTTTCCGCAACTGAGGGGCACGGGCGTCGAGTTTGCCTGGGGCGGCTTCGTCGACATCTCGATGAACCGGGCGCCGGATTTCGGCCGGCTGGCTGAGCGCTTGCCGGCTGGCAGCGCAAGCGGCCTGTCGAACGTCTACTACCTGCAGGGCTTTTCGGGCCACGGCCTGGCACTGACCGGCATCGCAGGCAAGCTGGTGGCGGAGGCAATTGACGGCAACGCGCGCCGCTTCGACACCTTCAGCCGCCTGAAGCACCGCGCGTTTCCCGGGGGCAAGCTGTTGCGCATGCCGGCCTTGGTCGCGGGAATGGCTTACTACCGATTGAAGGATCTGCTGTGAATAATCGGAGTGGGCGCGGTTATTGCCGGCATATGCACAGCGTGTCATTGCGGCAGGCGCGCCGCGATTGACGCCGGACGCCCCCTTCACACAAATCCATGAAACGCAAACCCCTCGTCCTCGTGCCAGCTTGCCACCGCAAGCTCGATGGCCACGTCACTCACACTGTCGGCAAGAAATACACCGATGCCGTGCGGCTCGCCGGTTGCCTGCCGCTGTTGTTCACCACCATCGAGGGTCCCGATGAGATGAGCAACTTGTTGGATGTGGCCGATGGCGTGCTGCTCACCGGATCGCCGTCGAATGTGCACCCCCGTCATTTCGGCGAGCCGGTGCACGACAGCAATCTGCCTCTCGATGTTGACCGCGATGCGGCCACGCTGGCGTTGATCCCGCAGGCGATTGCTCGGGGCATTCCGCTGATGGCGATCTGCCGCGGCTTTCAAGAGGTCAACGTCGCACTCGGCGGCAGCCTGTCCCAGGCGGTGCATGAAATCGACGGTCAGCTCGACCACCGCGGCGCCGACGAGGGCCCGCTCAACCGGGTCTACGGGCCGGCCCATCCGGTGGGTCTGGAGCCTGGCGGCTTGCTCTCGGGACTGCTCGGCCGCGAGGTATTCGACGTCAACTCGGTGCACGGCCAGGGCGTGGGGCGGTTGGCACCAGGGTTGCGCGTGGAAGCCCGCGCGCCCGATGGATTGATCGAGGCCTTCTCTCTCGACATCGGCGCCACACCGGCGCCCGGCTTTCTGCTCGGCGTGCAGTGGCACCCAGAATGGGAGGCGCACCTCAATCCGGTATCGACCCAACTGTTCGAAGCGTTCGGGCGAGCCTGTAGCAACTTTCGCGACCGTCACCGAGGTCCCGACGGGGTTCGCTGACAACTACACGCAACCCGCACGACAACAACTGCAACTCCTCAAGGTGACATCCCATGGTGGCCCGAGAAAATTTCACGTTCAGTGACCTCGAAAACTGGTTCAACGAACGCCGCGTGACCGAGATCGAATGCCTGGTTCCCGACCTCACCGGTGTGGCCCGCGGCAAGATCCTGCCGCGCGAAAAATTCACCGAAGACCGCGGCATGCGCTTGCCCGAGGCGATCGTGGCGATCGGGGTGACCGGCGAATTCCCGGCCGAAGGCCCGTACTACGACGTGATCCACGCGAC
>JANPNF010000055.1:0-2413 GCA_031427315.1 Burkholderiales bacterium
GAAAGAATGGTTTGCATTGAGCGCGGCTATAGAGCGCGAAGCGCATTACAGCTTGTTGAAAAGCGCAGCGACGAAAAGGCCGAGATTCCCGAGCGCAGTCTGCCGGTGAATGCCCGAGCGCCAGAACCCGATCAGGCGGCCAGGCAATCGCCGCTGGCGCGCCTGCGCAAACTCATCCAGCACGGCGAGGTTGTGCGGCGGCATTCGGTGCCTGATGTGCACCAGCCGGTCGAGATTGGCACTTACCCAGCCGCGGAATTCACCGCCCATCAACAGCCGGGCGCGCTGCCAGCGCCCGCGCAAGCTCAGGTTCGATCCGCTCAGGTTCTGCCCATGCTGCCGGTAGCGCACGCTAGGCCACGGGTCGTAATGCACTTGGCCACCGCAGCCCGAGACGAGCAGGTACATCAGCCAGTCGGGCGCCACGGCATCGCCTTCTGCGCTGGCCTGAATGAACAGCGCCCGCGCGGCCTGGTTGAACACCATCGTGTTGCACCCCGCGATGCATTGCACCAAGGCGTTGGCAAAGCTGGGCGGCCGAGTAAACAGCGGAGACATGCCGATGGGCCGATCGGCAGCGTCGGTCAGCAAGGTGCGCGTGCCGTAAAGGGCAGGAACATCGGCTGGCACCGACTGCAGCCAAGCCAAAGCCCGCTGCAGCTTTTCGGGTTCCCAAATGTCGTCTTGATCAGCCCAGGCAAAGTAGTCAGCTTCGATCCCGGCTTGGCAGGTCAGCGACTGAAAGTTGGCAGCGAAGCCGTTCGACGGACCTCTTGTGATCGCCAGGCGATCACTGCCCCAGCGAGATCGGTAACGCTCGAGGATCGCCAGTGTGTCGTCGGTTGAGCCATCGTCGGAGACCCGGACACACCAGCCTTCGACGTTTTGTTTGGCAATTGAATCGAGCTGCTCAGCGAGGTGCGCGGCCCCGTGGTAGCTGCACAGCAAGATCGACGTTTGATGGAGCGTCACGGGGTTCAATCTGCGTGTCGACGGCTTGCAAGCAGTAGTCGACATCACAACCGATCGCACAACACCGCCAAGAACAGCACCACGGTGCCGAGCCTGCTGCTTCTGTGAACGCGCGAGCGGCGCAGACGCATCAGACGTGCGGCCAGTGACCCGCGACGCGCACTCGAAAACATGTCCAGCGTTTCGAGGCTTGACGGCAACAGCAAGTGCCGATGGCGCTCAAGCGCGTCGAGATTACTGTCCATCCAACGCCGAAACTCCCCGTTCAACAGCGGGCGCAATCTCAAGGTGCGCCGCAAGGCGCCAGGGGTCGAGCCGATCTGATTCCCCGCGTGCTGCCGGTACCGCAGCGTCGCGTGGTCGTCGCAGATCACCGTGCCACCACTTCCGGTGACCAGCAGGTAGGCCCACCAATCGTGAGCCACCACGCTGGCCTGCGGCCCGGCCTCACGGAGCAATCGCCGGGTCGCCGCGTTGAAGACCATGGTGTTGCCGCCTGCAACGTTCTGCACCAGCGCGTTGGCAAAACCGGGCGAGCGATTCAAGGCCGATCGACCGAACACCGCACCGCGGGCATCGGTCAGCAACACAGGGGTCACATACAGCGCTGGCACGCCCGGGTCGTGCGATGTCAGATGCTCGACCGCTCGGGCCAGTTTGTCTGGCTCCCACACGTCGTCCTGGTCAGCCCAGGCGAAAAAATCGCCTTGCACAGTGTCGTGGTCGGTCAACGACAGGAAATTGGCGGTCGAGCCCGCCGCAGGCCCGGCGAGGATCGACAGCCGTTCGGCGCCCCACCGTGACTGGAAGCGCGACAGGATGCCGCGCGTGCCGTCGTTAGACCCGTCATCAGAAACCCAAAGCTTCCAATGGATGTGGGTCTGGCGATCGATCGATTCGAACTGTTCAGTGAGGAACTCTTCGCCCTGGAAGGTGCACATCAGGATGACCACCAGCGGGTCGACGTTGCTGCGCAAGGTGTTCCTGAATGGCGCAAGAAATCGGTGTGGTTGTGGCTGACGCCGCGGCAGTGGCCACGTCACTCGGCGTGGCGGGCCACCACGTAATCCTGGCCGTGTCGCCCGTTGCGCGTGGTGAGCCCGGACCAACCACCGCGGAAAAAATCGGCCTTCAAGCCCAGCCTCTCGAAGCTGTTCAACACGTAGGCCTTGTTGTAGGCAATCGCATCTTCCGGGTTCTCGGGCCGTGCGGTGTAGCACTGCGCATCGATCCTGGTGCTGAAATCTCGCCCTTCGGGCATCCTCCCGGCGAAACCTTCTTCCAAGCAAAAGAAGGTCGCGAAGATGCGGCCGTCTTTCGACAAACAGCGCTTCGACTCGGCGAGGTAAACCTCGAGTTCCAAGGTCCGCATGTGTGTGAACACACTCGTGGCGAAGATGAACTCCGAACTCCCGGTGCTTGCCGGAAACTGGACGTCGTA
>JANPNF010000056.1:0-2222 GCA_031427315.1 Burkholderiales bacterium
CCACAGCCACTGCAGCCACCAGGGGCCGGCGCGGTGGCGGTTGTCGTTGCTGATCCAGGATTGCCAGGAGGCAGCGAGCAAGGTGCGGTCGATGTGCATCGGCTGCAGTGTAGGAAGGCAGCCCGTCTTGCGGCGTGGCCCGGGCGACGGTGGGCGAGCCTGGGCGCTGGATCGACAGCGCGCGCGCCGGACGGCTGGCCGGTTGTGCGATGCCGCCGTCGATGACCTCGCGCGCCGCGCCCAGCCACGCTGTACCGCCTGGTGCAGCAGCACGCCGCGACTTTCTTCGCCGAGGTCGAAGCCGCCGCCGGCGCCGACCTGCCGGAAGGGGCTGACAGTGCAGGGCGTCATGCCGCGAGACGCCGGCTTCGGGCAAGCGTTGTGCGCGAACCTACAAGGCTTCAGTCAAGAGACCGTCGAGCGCGGCCGGCAAGGGCCGGCCCGACTCTTCGGCGTAGGCGCGAGCGTAGTTCTCGGGCGCGCAGAGGCAACTAGGGCCCCCAAGACGCCTGCGGCGTCGGCCCCCCGAGGGGGCGACGCGCGCTTGGGGCGGCCCGGCGCGCGCTAGCGCACATCGAAACTGTGCGTGGCCCAGGTCGCCTCGTAGTCGGCCTCGCCATCCCCTGCCGGCACGACATGGATCAGCGCGATGTACCAGGCGGCCTTCTTGCCGATCTTGAAACGGGCCACGCCCTGGCCGTCGGTGCGCAGCTCTTGCGTGTTGAGGCGCTTGGGCGCGCTGTCGTCCTCGTTGAATCCCGCATGGCCCGCGTAGACCCTGTGGTTCTGGACCGGCTTGCCCTGGTGCAGCACCTGAAAACTCAGCTCGTCGTTGAGCTTGAGCTGGTAGGGGTTGGTGCTGAAGACGATCTCCACCGGATGCCCCAGAGGCCGGGCAAAGTCGGCGCTGGGCTTGTCGCCGACCTGCACCGCGGCCTTGACATGCTTGGACGAGCGCAGGCGCACCGTCTCCAGCTTGCTGCCGCTCTCGAACGCAGCCAAACCGTCCAGCGCGCCATAGAGTTTGAGGAAGGCACGAAAGTCCTCGGCGGACTGCGGCCTGACCCCCGATTTGCTCGACACCCCGGCGACATAGGTGCCGGCCGAGCCGGTGCTGAAGCTCAGGTAGGAGGCCGCGTTGGCATCGTGCCAGTCCGAGGCCGGCGGGTGGCTCAGCTTGCCGTCGCCGACGATGCTCACGTCGCGCATTCGAGTCCGGGCGAAGAGGGCCAGGCTTTGATCGAAGGTGCCATTCACGACCTTGAGGAGCTCAGTCGAGTTGGGCTTGAGAAAGAAGCTGTCGGGCCTGAGGAACAGTTCATGGGCGTGCGATGGCAAAGCCGACAGAAGCATCGCCGCTGCGGCCAGGGCTGCGCTGAACACTCGAACGGTCATTCTTTGCTCTCCTCTGGGTGGTGGATGGCCGATTCTCTGCCGATTCGACGCGCCCGGATGGCCATCGGGTCTGTTCCTTGGGTGATGGCCCGCGAACGGACACTGAAACCGAGCGCGTGACGGGGCCTGATTTCGGGGGCCGATGCGAAGGCGGTGCGCCGGCCCCTTCTGCATCGAAGACGACAGCGCTCGGCGAATGCACGCTCGGCGAATGAGCTGACCTGATCATCGTGTTGAACTAGCATTCGCCCACGATGAATGCTGTTTGCCTGATCTCTCGATGAGCCGTCCCGCTTCGGCTGCTCTCCAGCAGCTTCTGGTGCAGGCCCTGGCCCTGCATCAACAGGGTCGGCTGGCGCCGGCCCTGACGCTCTACCAGCAGGTGCTGGATGCCGCGCCGGGCAACTTCGACGCGCTCCACCTCGGTGGCGTGGCCGCGGCTTACCTCGAACTTGTGCTGCGCCTGCAGATCCCGCTAGCCACCGTCGATGGCCCGCTGCGCGATGCTGCCCTTGCCAGCGGCGTGGGCCTCGTCGAGGCGCAGTGAACCAAGTCTGTGCAATGACGGGATCCGCCCCCGCCCCCGCGGCCGCAGGCAGCGCGCCGGAGGCGCCCATCGAAGTCGTCGCTTACGACAGCGCCTGGCCAGCCCGATTCGAGGCCGAACGTGGACTGCTGCAAGCCGCCCTCGCCCCCTGGCTGGCGGGCCGCATCGAGCACATCGGCAGCACGGCGGTGCCCGGGCTGTGCGCCAAGCCGGTGATCGACATCATGGCCCCGGTGCACAGCCTCGAAGCGTCACGCCCGGCCATCGACGCCGCCGTGGC
>JANPNF010000057.1:0-15427 GCA_031427315.1 Burkholderiales bacterium
TGGGACGAGCATGTCGTTCACACCGAGGACGACGGCACGACCGTGCTCTACATCGATCGCCACCTGGTGCATGAAGTGACCAGCCCGCAGGCCTTCGAGGGGCTGGATTTGGCCCATCGCAAGGTCTGGCGCCTGTCGGCCAACCTCGCGGTCAGCGACCACAACGTGCCGACCACCGACCGCTCGCACGGCATCGCCGACCCGGTCTCGAAGCTGCAAGTCGACACGCTGGATGCCAACTGCGACCGCGTCGGCATCACCCAGTTCAAAATGAACGACCGTCGGCAGGGCATCGTGCACGTGATCGGTCCGGAGCAGGGTGCCACGCTGCCTGGCATGACGGTGGTGTGCGGCGACTCGCACACCTCGACGCACGGCGCCTTCGGCGCGCTGGCGCATGGCATCGGCACCAGCGAGGTCGAGCATGTGCTGGCCACGCAGACGCTGCTGGCGAAGAAGGCAAAGAACTTGTTGATTCGTGTTGACGGCGCGCTGCCCACAGGCTGTGGTGCCAAGGACCTGGTGCTGGCGATCATTGGCCGCATCGGCACCGCTGGCGGCAACGGCCACACGATCGAGTTTGCCGGTGCCGCCATTCGTGCGCTCAGCATGGAAGGCCGCATGACGGTGTGCAACATGGCCATCGAGGCCGGTGCGCGTGCCGGTCTGATCGCCGTCGACGACACCACGATGGCGTACGTGAAGGGCCGCCCCTTAGCGCCGACCGGTGTCGAGTGGGAGCACGCCGTGACCTACTGGCGCACGCTGCATTCCGATGCCGACGCAATCTTCGATGCGGTGGTCGAGCTGGACGCAGCGACCATTCGCCCCCAGGTCACCTGGGGCACCTCCCCCGAGATGGTGCTGTCGATCGAAGACCGCGTGCCCGACCCGGAGCGCGAGAAAGACGCCAACAAGCGCGCCGCGATGGAGCGCGCACTTGCTTACATGGCGCTGGCGCCGAACAAACCAATCGCTGACATCCTGGTCGACAAGGTGTTCATCGGCTCGTGCACCAATTCGCGCATCGAAGACATGCGCGAAGCCGCTGCCGTGGTGCGCCAGCTCGGCCGCAAGGTGGCGCCGAACATCAAGCTGGCGTTGGTTGTGCCAGGCTCCGGCCTGGTGAAGGAACAGGCCGAGCGCGAAGGGCTCGATGCCGTGTTCAAGGCCGCGGGCTTCGAATGGCGCGAACCCGGCTGCTCGATGTGCCTCGCCATGAATGCCGATCGGCTGGAGCCCGGCGAACGCTGCGCCTCCACTTCGAACCGCAATTTCGAAGGCCGTCAGGGCGCCGGGGGACGCACCCACCTGGTCAGCCCGGCGATGGCCGCTGCGGCGGCGATCGAAGGGCATTTCGTCGACGTGCGACGCCTGCTATGAACCATTCCTGAATTTAAGGAGAAGTCCCCAGATGAAACGCATTGTTTTTGCCCTCGCGGCCGTGGTCGTGTTCCTCACCGGCTGCAACACCTTTCAAGGCATCGGCAAGGATGTTCAGCGCGCGGGCGAAGTTGTCGAAGACGCGGCCAAGAAGAAGTGAGCTGCAGATGAACCCGTTTCGCGTGCACACCGGCCTCGTGGCTCCAATGGACCGCGAAAACGTGGACACGGACGCGATCATTCCGAAGCAGTTTTTGAAGTCGATCAAGAAGTCGGGCTTCGGGGTCAATCTGTTCGATGAATGGCGTTACCTCGACCCGGGCTTCCCTGGCCAGGATCCGGCCTCGCGCCGACCGAACCCGGATTTCGTGCTGAACCAGCCACGCTATCAAGGCGCCTCGGTGCTGATAGCGCGCAAGAATTTCGGCTGCGGCTCTTCGCGTGAGCATGCGCCGTGGGCGCTCGATCAGTACGGCTTTCGCGCGGTGATTGCGCCCAGCTTCGCTGACATTTTCTTTGGCAACTGTTTCAAGAATGGGATGCTGCCGATCGTTTTGCCCGACAGCCAGATCGACCGGTTGTTCAATGAGGTCGCAGCCTTTGTCGGCTACAGCCTGACCATCGATCTGGCGCGCCAGGTCATCGTCAAGGCCGACGGAGTCGAGCTTCCGTTTGAGGTGCAAGCGTTTCGCAAGTTTTGCCTGCTCAATGGGTTCGACGACATCGGCCTGACGCTGCGGCATGCAGACAAGATCAAGGCGTATGAAGCCGAGCGTCTGTTGAACAAACCCTGGCTGGCGCACACCCTCTGAGGCACTTGCCGACAGCAGACGGCCGGTTGACGCACGACAAACCCAAAGGACTTTGAGCTGTGAACATTGCGATCCTGCCCGGTGACGGCATCGGCCCTGAAATCATGGCCGAAGCAGTGCGTGTGCTCGAGGTGCTGGACTTGCCGCATCACAGCGAGACAGCGCTGGTCGGCGGCGCCGCCTACGCGGCCCACGGCCATCCATTGCCCGATGCCACGCTGAAGCTGGCGCAAAGCGCCGACGCAGTGTTGTTCGGCGCCGTCGGCGACTGGAAGTACGACACGCTGGAGCGCGCGCTGCGCCCCGAGCAGGCGATCCTGGGCCTGCGCCGGCACCTGCAGTTGTTCGCCAATTTCCGCCCTGCGATCTGCCATCCGCAACTTACCCACGCGTCGAGCCTGAAGCCGGAGCTGGTGGCTGGGCTGGACATCCTGATCGTGCGCGAGCTGACGGGCGACATTTATTTCGGCCAGCCGCGCGGCCGGCGCCTGTCGCCCGATGGCGCGTTCGCAGGCCAGCCGGAAGCCTTCGACACGATGCGCTACTCGCGCCCCGAGATCGAGCGCATCGCGCATGTGGCGTTTCAGGCGGCGAGAAAGCGCAACAAGCGTCTGACCAGCGTCGACAAGGCCAATGTGCTGGAGACCTTCCAGTTCTGGCGCGATGTGGTGACCGAGGTGCATGCCGAGTACCCGGATGTCGCGCTCGACCACATGTATGTCGACAACGCAGCGATGCAACTGGTCAAGGCGCCGAAGGCGTTCGATGTGATCGTCACCGGCAACATGTTCGGCGACATCCTGTCCGATGAAGCGGCGATGCTGACTGGCTCGATCGGCATGCTGCCGTCGGCGTCGCTGAACGCGGAGAACCGCGGGTTGTACGAACCCAGCCACGGCAGCGCGCCCGACATCGCGGGCAAGAACATCGCCAACCCGCTGGCCACGATCCTGTCGCTGGCGATGATGCTGCGCTTCTCGCTGAACCAGCCTGAAGCGGCGCTGCGCATCGAAGCGGCCGTGACGCGGGTGCTGGAGTCGGGGTTGCGCACGGCCGACATCTGGTCGGAGGGCATGCAGCGGGTCGGCACCCGGGACATGGGGTCGGCGGTGGTCGCCGCGGTGAAAGCGGCGTGAGTTGAGTCAGTAGACGTCAGGGTTTGAAAGGCAAGGCAATGAAGCTGGTCGGATTGGTGGGTTGGCGCGGGATGGTGGGTTCGGTGTTGCTCGAACGCATGCAGCAAGAGGGCGACTTCCCGCTGATCGAGCCGGTGTTCTTCAGCACCAGCAATGCGGGCGGCAAGGCCCCGGCGCTGGCGCGCAATGAACCGACCTTGAAAGACGCCTACGACATCGACGCGCTCAAACGCTGCGACATCATCATCACCGCGCAGGGTGGCGACTACACCAGTGAGGTGTTCCCGAAGCTGCGTGCCGCGGGCTGGGCCGGGCACTGGATCGATGCCGCATCGACGCTGCGGATGAAGAGCGACGCAGTGATCGTGCTCGACCCGGTGAATTTGCCGGTGATCCAGAACGCGCTGGCGAGATCACGAAACGGCGGCGGGCGCAACTGGATCGGCGGCAACTGCACCGTCAGCTGCATGCTGATGGGCGTGGGCGCGCTGTACAAGGCCGGGCTGGTCGAGTGGATGAGCACACAGACGTACCAGGCCGCCTCCGGCGGCGGTGCACAGCACATGCGTGAACTGCTGACGCAGTTCGGCTCGCTCAACGGCGCGGTGCGTCCCCTGCTCGACGATCCGAAGAGCGCGATCGTCGACATCGACCGCGGCCTGCTGGCAAAGCAACGTGCGTTGACCGACGCCGAGACCACGCAGTTCGGCGTGCCGCTGGCTGGCTCGCTGATCCCGTGGATCGACAAGGACCTGGGCGCCGGCAAGGGCCGCGACGACGACGGCTTCGGCGTCAGCCGCGAGGAATGGAATGGCGGCGCCGAGACCAACAAAATCCTGGGCCAGGGCGAAGGCTTCGACCAAGCCGCCGTGCCGGTCGACGGGTTCTGCGTGCGCATCGGTGCGATGCGCTGCCACAGCCAGGCGCTGCTGTTCAAGCTCAAGAAGAACGTGCCGCTGGCCGATATCGAGCAATTGATCGCGAGCGACAACGCCTGGGCCAAGGTGGTGCCGAACAACCGGGAAGACACCGTTCGGCAGCTGACGCCGGTGGCCGTCACCGGCACGCTGGACATCCCGGTGGGGCGTTTGCGCAAGATGGCGATGGGGCCGGAATACCTCGGCGCCTTCACTATCGGTGACCAGTTGTTGTGGGGCGCGGCCGAGCCTTTGCGCCGGATGCTGCGCATTTTGCTCGAGGCCTGAACGTGGCAAGCGAGGTGGCGGCCGTTGTCTCGCCACGACAGCTTGTGGGGTGCGGGTGCGATCAGTGCGGTTGACGCCTTTTCAGGCGATGCATGAGCTTGTCACCGTATCTGCTTGATGCTATTGTGTTTTGTTGAATTTATCTTCGTGATCGTGGCCTGTCGTACGCGGCTTCGATCTTCTGGTGGGGCTGCATGACGGCTCGACCGCCTGGTTGGGAGACGCCTTGAAGAACACGACGCAGCAACTCGGGCGATTCGCTCTGACCAGTGTGGCCCTTGCTGCGCTCTCACTCGGATCGGCAGATTCCTGGGCGCTGGGGCTGGGCCGACTCGCGGTGCAGTCTGCCTTGGGCGAGACGCTGAGGGCGGAGATCGATGTCACCAGCCTGACGCCCGAAGAGGCCGGCAACCTGAAGATTCGCATCGCGCCGCCCGAGTCGTATCGCTCGCTTGGCGTCGACTACAACAATGTGCTGCCGACCACCCAGGCCGCGTTGCTCAAGCGCGCCGACGGCCGACCTTTTCTGCGCCTGACCAGCGATCGTGTGGTGCAAGAGCCGTTCGTCGATGTGATCCTTGAACTCTCGTGGTCCACCGGCCGGCTGGTGCGTGAATACACCTTGCTGTTCGACCCACCGATGGCGCAAGCGCCCGCGGCGCCGCCAACGCCTGCTGTGGCCACGGCGCCGGTGTTCTCGGCGCCAGTGGCCGCTGCACCTGCAGCCACGCGCCCGCAGCGCCCAGCGCCTGCGCCGACCCCCGCACCCGCCCCCGCACCGGCTGCCGACCGGGTCGCGAAGGCGCCTCCAGCTCCGTCTCCCACGGCAGGTGCCGGTGGCTCTGCCGGTGACACTTACCTGGTTCGGCCGGGCGACACGCTGACGCGCATCGCCTCACGCACTCGACAAGGCGCCGTGTCGCTCGACCAGACGCTGGTGTCGCTGTACCGCGGCAACCCGCAGGCCTTCATCGGCGAGAACATGAACCGGCTCAAGGCCGGCGCACTGCTGAAAGTACCGTCTGCCGAGAGCGCTGCAGCTGTCGATTCCGCAGAAGCCCGCCAGGTCATTCAGGCGCAAAGCGCCGATTTCGGCAGCTTCCGCCAACGACTCGCCAGTGCAGTGCCGGCCGCCGCCGCGGAAGCCCCCACCCGCAAGGATGCCGGCAAGGTGCGCGCCGAGATCGAAGACCGCAAGAACAACGCCCCCGCCACGCCCGACAAGCTGACGCTGAGCAAGGGCGCGTCCGCGGCCAAGCCAGGCGCGTCAGAAGTCAAGCTGTCGAACGAAAAACAAAAGCAGGACGCGGCCGTGCGTGTGGCCGAGTTGTCGAAGAGTGTCGAAGAGCTGAAGAAGCTGTCGGGTGCGGCCACTGTGGTAGCGGTGCCTGCCCCGCCGCCTGTCGCCCCCGCGGCGCCTGCGCCTGCCCCTATGCCGGCGCCGGCGCCTGCCCCCATGCCGGCGCCGGAAGTGCCGGTGGCGGTGGTGCCTGCGCCCGTGGCATCCGCTCCCGCCGAAACGCCGTCAGCCGCTCTGGCGAGTGCACCGGTTGCGCCGATGTCGCCGCCCGCGCCGGTCGTTGCTTCCAAGCCCGCCGCCGAACCGGCGCCCGCCGACGAGCCCGGCTTCGTCGATTCCCTGCTCGGCATGAACCCGCTGTACCTCGCCGGTGGCGCTGGCGTGGTGCTGGCCTTGCTTGGCTTCGGTGTCTACCGTGCACGGCGCGCCAAGCTCGACACCGGAGAAACCTCTTTCCTCGAAAGCCGTCTGCAGCCTGATTCGTTCTTCGGCTCCAGTGGAGGCCAGCGCATCGACACGCGCGAGTCGGCTGCGGGCGCACCGTCGTCGATGAGCTACTCGCTGAGCCAGCTCGATGCGATCGGCGATGTCGATCCGGTCGCTGAAGCCGACGTCTACCTGGCGTACGGCCGCGATCTGCAAGCCGAGGAAATCCTCAAAGAGGCGATGCGCAGCACCCCGGAGCGCCTGGCCATCCGCACCAAGTTGCTCGAGGTCTACGCCAAGCGCCGTGACACCAAGGGTTACGAGTTGCTGGCCACGCAGCTGTTCTCATTGACGGGCGGCAAGGGCGATGACTGGAAGACGGCCCAGGAGTTGGGTTTGGAGATCGACCAGGAGAACCCGCTGTACCAACCCGGCGGGCTGCCCGAGGCGGCGGCCACCCTGGCGGATCCAGCGGCCCAGATGGCCGAACGGCTGAGCCCTAGCACGTTGCCGCAATCGGTGTCGGCGGCGTCATCTAGCTTCGGCGATGCCTTGTCGGAAGAGACCGCACCACTCACCAGACAACCGGTGGAAGACGTCGACTTCAACCTCGATCTGAGCGCAGAAGACACCGCGGTGCTGAGCCCGCCGACCCCGTCGCCATCGCTCGAATCGTTCGACTTCGACGCCGCCCCGACAGCCGCGGCGGCGCAGGCCTACTTCCCGTCGTCTGCGCCGGCTCCCGCCGGCAGCAACCCGGGGATCAGGGCACCGCTCGAGTTCGACATGTCGAGCATCTCGCTCGATCTCGACGCGCCGGCCGGAACATCTGCGGCCAGCGTCGACAGCATGCCGGCTGAGCTGATGGATGACGACGTCGACGACCACAGCGATCCGCTGGCCCGCAAGCTCGAACTGGCCGAGGAGTTCCGCCAGATCGGTGACGCCGAAGGCGCGCGCGACCTGCTGCAGGAAGTGGCGGCGAAAGCCGAAGGTGCGCTGAAGGTGAAGGCGCAGAACATGTTGAACGACCTCGGTTGATCGAACGGGCGACGCATGGCCCGCGGGCGCCGGATCGGGCCGCGCTCCGATGAGTCGGCTGGCGCTCGGCGTAGCCTACCGCGGCAGTGCCTACTGCGGCTGGCAGCGTCAGGCCAACGACGACACGGTGCAGGCCCGCGTCGAACAGGCGTTGTCGCAATTCGCCGATGCGCCCGTCACCGTCACCTGCGCCGGCCGCACCGACACCGGGGTGCACGCGATCAATCAGGTGATCCACCTCGACGCACCGGTGGCGCGGGAGATGGCCTCGTGGGTGCGCGGCACCAACCGCTACCTGCCGGCCGATGTGGCGATCCAGTGGTGCCAGCCGGTCGATGACACCTTCCACGCGCGCTTCGGTGCCATCGGCCGCCGCTACAGTTATTTGTTGCTGGAGTCGCCGGTGCGCCCGGCGCTCGAAGCCGGGCGGGTCGGATGGAGCTTTCGCTCGCTCCGCGGCGAAGCAATGCAGCTGGCGGCGCAGATGCTGGTTGGCGAGCATGATTTCTCTTCCTTCCGCTCGTCGCAATGTCAGGCCGCCTCGCCGGTCAAGCAGATGCGCGCGATCGACATCCACCGCCGGGGCGCCTACTGGCGCGTCGATTTCCATGCCAGTGCTTTCCTGCACCACATGGTGCGCAACATCGTCGGTTGCCTGATCGCCGTCGGCAACGGCAACCGCCCCGCAATGTGGATGAGCGAGGTGCTAGCCGCGCGCGATCGCCATCGGGCCGCACCGACCTTCTCGCCCGACGGCCTGTATTTCGTCGGCCCCGAGTACGAAGCCAAGTACGCCATTCCGACCAAGCCGCCCGCTGCCGACTGGTTGCCCTGACACTTGTGGCATGAATCTCCGCACCCGCATCAAGATCTGCGGCCTGACCCGTGAGCAAGACGTCGAAGACGCTGTTGACGCCGGTGCCGACGCGATCGGCTTCGTGCTTTACGAGCGGAGCCTGCGCCACGTCGACGTGCTGCGTGCCGCCGAACTGGCGCGCCGCCTGCCGGCCTTTGTGACGCCGGTTGGTCTGTTCGTCAACGCCAGCGCCGGGCTGATCGCGCAGGCCGCAGAAGCGATGCCTGCGCTGTTGCTGCAGTTTCATGGCGACGAAACGCCCGCTGACTGCCGAGCACCGGGACGGCCGTATCTGCGTGCCGCACGGATGGCGAGCGGGTTCGATTTGCTAAAATTTGCCGATGGCTACCCGGATGCGCAAGCACTCCTCCTCGACGCCCACGTCGACGGTTACGGTGGCGCTGGAAAGGTCTTTGATTGGTCTCTGATTCCGCACGACGTGTCCCGTCCCCTCGTTTTGTCGGGTGGGTTGCATGCCGACAATGTGATCGACGGGATTCTTCGGGTGCGGCCCTGGGCTGTTGATGTGAGCTCTGGCGTGGAGCGCGCCAAAGGGATCAAAGACGCTGCGGCCATGCGCCGGTTCTGCGAGCAGGTGCGAGAGGCCGATGCCCGCATCGCCGCGAATGCAACCTGATGAGTAATGACGATGCTTGACTCCCCGTTCGCCCCCTTTGATTACCAACAGCCCGACGCCACCGGGCATTTCGGCCCCTACGGCGGCACCTTCGTCGCCGAGACGCTGATCCACGCGCTCGATGAGCTGAAAGAGGCCTACGCCGTGGCGCAGGCCGATCCGGCCTTCATGGCCGAATTCCGCAGCGAACTGACGCATTTCGTCGGGCGGCCGAGCCCGATCTACCACGCTGCGCGCATCAGCCGTGAACTCGGTGGCGCGCAGATTTACCTGAAGCGCGAAGACCTGAACCACACCGGCGCGCACAAGATCAACAACACCATCGGCCAGGCAATGTTGGCGCGCCGCATGGGCAAGCCGCGGGTGATCGCCGAAACCGGGGCCGGCCAGCACGGCGTGGCCACCGCGACGATATGCGCGCGCTACGGCCTCGAATGCGTGGTCTACATGGGCAGCGCCGACGTGCTTCGCCAATCGCCCAATGTGTACCGCATGAACCTGCTCGGTGCCACCGTGGTGCCGGTCGAATCGGGCAGCAAGACGTTGAAAGATGCGCTCAACGAAGCGCTGCGAGACTGGGTCACCAACGTCGAGAACACGTTTTACATCATCGGCACCGTGGCCGGCCCGCACCCGTACCCGATGATGGTGCGCGACTTCCAGCGCGTCATCGGCGACGAGTGCCTGGTGCAGATGCCCGAGATGATCGGCGGCCAGCCCGACGCGGTGATCGCCTGCGTGGGCGGTGGCAGCAACGCGATGGGCATCTTCTATCCGTACATCGCGCACACCGGCACGCGGCTCATCGGTGTCGAAGCGGCGGGCTTGGGCATCGAGACCGGTCGCCACGCGGCGTCTCTCTCGGCCGGCTCGCCCGGCGTGCTGCACGGCAACCGCACCTATTTGCTGCAGGACGCCAACGGCCAGATCATCGAAACGCACTCGGTGTCGGCCGGCCTCGATTACCCCGGCGTCGGCCCCGAGCATGCGTACCTCAAAGACATCGGCCGCGCCGAGTACGTCGGCATCACCGATGACGAGGCGATGGCCGCCTTTCATGTGCTGTGCCGCACCGAAGGCATCATCTCGGCGCTCGAATCGAGCCATGCGCTGGCGCATGCGATGAAGATGGCGCCTGAGATGCGAAAAGACCAGAGCCTGCTGGTCAACCTCTCAGGCCGCGGCGACAAGGACATCGGCACGGTGGCCGACCTGTCAGGTGCGAATTTCTATTGCCGCCCGTCGTGCCGCGGCGAAACAGTGAAGAGCGGCGCCGCGCCGATCAAAGGCCCCGATTCTACGAAGGCCGCAGCCACTGTGAAAGCGCAGAGATGAGCCGCATCGCCGCCACCTTCGAGGTGCTTCGTCGCGATCGGCGCAAGGCGCTGATCCCGTTCATTCACGCCGGTGATCCGCACGCCGAGAGCACGGTGGACATCATGTTGGCGATGGCCGACGCCGGTGCCGATGTGATCGAGCTCGGCGTGCCGTTTTCCGATCCGATGGCCGACGGTCCGGTGATCCAGAAGGCCGCCGAACGCGCGCTGGCCAAAGGCATCGGCATGCCGCAGGTGCTGGGTTACGTGCGGCGCTTTCGCGAGCGCAACAGCACCACGCCGGTGGTGTTGATGGGCTACGCGAACCCGGTCGAGCGTTACGGCGTCGACCGTTTTGTGGCCGACGCCAAAGCCGCCGGTGTCGACGGCGTGCTGGTGGTCGATTACCCGCCGGAAGAGTGCGAGGCGTTCGCCCGCACGCTGCACAGCTACCAGATGGACCCGATCTTTCTGCTGGCCCCGACCTCGACCGAGAACCGCATGAAAGAAGTCGGCCGCATCGCGAGCGGCTACGTCTACTACGTGTCGCTGAAAGGCGTGACCGGCGCCGGTCACCTCGACATCGGCGCGGTCGCCGCCATGCTGCCACGCATCCGCGAACATGTGCACGTGCCGGTGGGTGTGGGCTTTGGCATCCGCGACGCAGCGACGGCGAAGGCGGTGGCCGCGGTGTCCGATGCGGTGGTCATCGGCTCGGCGCTGGTGCAGTTGCTCGAACACGAGACGCCGGACCATGCGCCCGCGGTGGCGGGCAGGTTCATTGCCGACATCCGCGCAGCCCTGGACAACACGACGCAGGACACCCTGACAGGAGATCACGCATGAGCTGGCTCGAAAAACTGCTGCCCTCGAAGATCCAGCACACCGACCCGAACGAGCGCCGCACGGTGCCTGAGGGCCTGTGGGTCAAGTGTCCGTCGTGCGAGACGGTGCTCTACAAGGCCGATCTTGAGCAGAACATCAACGTTTGCCCGAAATGCAGCCACCACCATCGCTTGACGGCGCGGGCGCGGCTCGACGCCTTCCTCGACCCCGAAGGCCGCTACGAGATCGGCCAGGAGGTGGTGCCGGTCGACGCGCTGAAGTTCAAGGACAGCAAGAAGTACCCTGAGCGGCTCAAAGAAGCGCTCGAAGCCACCGGCGAAACCGACGCGCTGGTGGTGATGGGCGGCGCGATCCACAGCATCCCGGTGGTCGCGGCCTGCTTCGAATTCCAGTTTATGGGCGGCTCGATGGGTTCGGTGGTCGGCGAACGCTTTGTGCGCGGCGTCGAGACCGCCGTCGAGCAGAAGACGCCGTTCATCAGCTTCACCGCCACGGGCGGCGCCCGCATGCAAGAAGGCCTGCTCAGCCTGATGCAGATGGCCAAGACCAATGCTGCGCTGACGCGCCTCGCGAAGGCAAAGCTGCCCTACATCAGCGTGTTGGCCGACCCGACGATGGGCGGCGTGTCAGCCAGCTTCGCCTTCATGGGCGATGTGGTGATTGCCGAGCCGAAGGCGCTGATCGGCTTTGCCGGCCCGCGTGTGATTGAGAACACCGTGCGCGAGAAGCTGCCCGAGGGCTTCCAGCGCGCCGAGTTCCTGCTGCACACCGGTGCGGTCGACATGATCGTCGACCGGCGCGAGCTGCGCGGCTCGATCGCCAAGATGATCGCCATGCTGCAGCGCCAGAGCGCCGACGCAATCGCCTGAGGCCGTGGGGCTTGCGTCCCACTTCGAACCTTTGTCTCCGCTTTTTCCTACGTTCGCCACCACGCTGGCCGGCTGGCTGGCCCGCTGCGAACAGCTGCATCCGAAAGAGATCGACATGGGCTTGCACCGTGTCGAGCAGGTGCGTGCGCGGCTCGATTTGAAATTCGACGTGCCGGTGATCGCGGTCGCCGGCACCAACGGCAAGGGCTCGACCTGCGCGATGCTCGAATCGATTGCACTGCGCGCTGGCTACCGCGTCGGGCTGTACTCGAAGCCGCACCTGGTGCATTTCGAGGAACGCTGCCGCGTCAACGGCGAGATGGCCACCGAGGCCGAGCTGATCCCGCATTTCGACGCCGTGGAGCGCGCGCGTGGTGACATCGGGCTGACCTATTTTGAGTTCACGACGCTGGCCATCGCGCGCTTGTTGTCCCAGGCTCCGCTCGATCTGGTGATCCTCGAAGTCGGCCTCGGCGGCCGGCTCGATGCGGTCAATGTGTTCGATGCCGACTGCGCGGTGATCACCAGCATCGACCTCGACCACATGGCGTACCTCGGCCCTGACCGCGAATCGATTGGCCGCGAGAAGGCCGGCATCATGCGCGCTGGCCGGCCGGTGGTCGTCAGCGACCCGGTGCCGCCGCACAGCGTGATCGCCCATGCGCGCGAACTCGGAGCCGATCTGCGCCGCTTCGGTGTCGATTTCAACCACTCGGGCGACCCGCAGCAGTGGGCCTGGGCCGGCCGCACCAAACGCTACAACGGCTTGGCTTACCCGGGCTTGCGCGGCGCCAACCAGCTGATCAACGCGTCGGGCGCGCTGGCCGCTTTCGAGGCCCTCGGCGATCGGCTCCCCATCACCGCGCAAGCGGTGCGCCAGGGCTTCGCGATGCTCGACTTGCCGGGCCGCTTCCAGATCGTGCCCGGCCAGCCGACGCTGGTGCTCGATGTCGCGCACAACCCGCATGCCGTCGCCGCGCTGGCGCAGAACCTCGACCGCATGGGCTTCCATCCGCGCACCCATGCGGTGTTCGGCGCCATGCACGACAAGGACATCAGCGCGATCTTCCAGCGCATGGCGCCGCTGCTCGATTCGTGGTGCTTCACCGACCTGCCGAGCGCTCGTGCCGCCACGGCCTCGCAGCTGCAGGCGCTGTTCGAATCGCTGGCGCCGACTTTGAAGAAACCCGGTGTGGAAGCGGTCGCGCTGTCGATGCACGGCGACCCTCAGACCGCGCTGCATCACGCGCTGGCGCACGCCGACCCGGCCGATAGAATTGTGGTTTTCGGGTCGTTTCTCACCGTGGGCGGCGTCCTCCAACACGGCTTGCCCCGGCTGGGCAGCTCGCACAGCGTCTGACCCCGCCCCGCACCGATGGCACTGCCCGACTTCTTCAAGCCCAAGCCAGTCAAAGAAGCGGTCTCCGGTCGCGGGGCACGGCCTGCGGGCTCGGCCGATGCGGTCGAGAAGGTGCGCACCCGCACCCGCCAGCGCCTGATCGGCGCGGTGGTGTTGTTGACCGTGGGCGTGATCGGCTTCCCGCTGCTGTTCGAATCGCAGCCGCGGCCAATTCCGGTAGACATCCCGATCGAGATACCGAAGCCTGACGGCGCGCCCGTGCTAACCCTGCCAGCGCCGCGTGCCGATGCGGCGAACGCGGCTTCGCAGGCAGCTGCCGAGCCCACCGTGGCGTCGGGCGTCGTGACCCGCAACGCACCCGCCGAGCCGATGCCCGCCGCGGCGGCGGATGTCGCTGCGGTTACAGCGCCCCCGGTCAACGTGGTTGCCGCCGCGGTGAAATCCGTCGAGGTGGCCGGGCCGGCCGCCTCGGTCGCGGCATCGGCCAAAGCCGCATCTGCCACCGACGGTGCGGCCCGTTTCGTCGTGCAGGTGGGCGCATTCGCCGACCCCGCGTCGGCACGCGAGGTTCGCCTGAAGATGGAAAAGCTCGGGCTGAAAACTTACACCCAGGTGGCCGAAACCGCCGCCGGCAAGCGCATCCGGGTGCGCCTGGGGCCGTTTGCGACCCGTGCCGAGGCCGACAAGGCGCAGGCGCGCTCCAAAGAGGCCGGCATCGCGGCGGTGGTGCTGACGCTGTGAGCCCTGATGTGTCGAAGCTGCGGGCTTCGACAGCCCCTGCCGGGCTCGACCACCGCACACGATGACCGAACCCTGGAACGCGGCTGACCTCGCAATGCTGGCCGTGCTGCTGTTGTCGATGGCAGTGGGCGCATGGCGCGGCCTGGTCTTCGAGTTGATGTCGCTGCTGGGCTGGTTCGCCGCCTATCTGGCCGCACAGTGGTTCACCCCCGCCGTGGCGCCGTATGTGCCCGTGGGTTCGCCCGGCTCGCCCGTGAACCATGCGGCGGCCTTTGGCGTGACATTTCTTGCCGCGTTGATCGCCTGGGGGCTGCTGGCCCGGCTGTTGAAAATGCTGATCCACGCCACACCTTTGAGTGGCGTGGATCGTCTGCTGGGTGCCGCTTTCGGGGCCTTGCGCAGTGGCGTGCTGCTGCTGGCGGTGGCGGCGGTGGTGGCGCGCACGCCGTGGGCACAGGCGCCGAGCTGGCAGCACTCGACAGGCGCTGCATGGTTGAGGGTGGCGGTCGCCGGATTGAAACCGGCCTTGCCGGCGGGCATCGCTGATCAACTTCGAATCTGACGTCGTCCCGACCCGCGACAATCAGCGTGTAGTCGAGTGGGCCTTGGGCCGAAAAGCAGTTTGAACCGGGAGTGTTTTCATGTGCGGCATCGTCGGGGTGATCTCAAAGGCACCGGTCAACCAGCTGATCTATGACGCCTTGCTGCTGCTGCAGCATCGCGGTCAGGACGCAGCCGGCATCGTGACTTTGCTGGAGCGCAAGTTCTTCATGCACAAGGCCAAGGGCATGGTGAAAGACGTGTTTCGCACGCGCAACATGCGGGCACTGCCCGGCAACATCGGCTTGGGCCAAGTGCGTTACCCGACCGCCGGCAACGCCTACAGCGAAGAAGAAGCTCAGCCGTTCTACGTGAACGCGCCCTTCGGCATCGTGCTCGTGCACAACGGGAATCTGACCAACGCGCATGCGCTGCGGGCCGAACTGTTTTCGACCGATCACCGCCACACCAACACCGAGAGCGACTCTGAAGTTCTGCTCAACGTGCTCGCGCACGAACTCGAGCGCGCGACGCGCGGCGTGCCATTGCACTCCGAAGAAGTCTTCGCTTCCGTCACCAGCATGCAAAAACGCCTACGCGGCTCGTATGCCGTGGTGTCGATGATCTCCGGACACGGCCTGCTGGCGTTCCGCGACCCGTACGGCATCCGCCCGTTGTGCATGGGACGCAACGCCGATGGCGTGATCATGGTGGCGAGCGAGTCGGTCGCGCTCGAAGGTTCGGGCTTCAAGTTCGAGCGCGACATCGCACCGGGCGAGGCGGTGTTCATCGATCTGCAAGGCCAGGTGCATTCGCGCCAGTGCGCCGAGGCGGCGACCCTCAAGCCATGTATTTTCGAGTTCGTCTACCTGGCGCGGCCCGATTCGACACTCGATGGCATTTCGGTCTACCAGGCGCGCCTGAACCTGGGCGAAGCACTGGCCAAGCGCGTGGTGTCG
>JANPNF010000058.1:0-4687 GCA_031427315.1 Burkholderiales bacterium
CTGCGGGTCGGCGCTGTGCAGTCGGGTGATGTCGACCAGGTCGGCAATCACCGCCGAGGCGGTCGGCTCCGAACCCGCGCCCTTGCCGTAGTACAGCGTGCTGCCCACGGCGTCGCCGTGAACCACCACGGCGTTCATCGCGCCTTCGACATTCGCGATCAACCGTTTGGCAGGCACCAGCGTCGGGTGCACGCGCAGCTCGATGCCAGCGTCAGTTCGCTTGGTGATGCCGAGCAGCTTAATGCGGTAGCCCAGGTGCTCGGCGTAGGTGATGTCAGCTGCCTGCAGCTGGGTGATGCCTTCGATGTGCGCGCGGTCGAACTGCACCGGAATGCCGAACGCGATCGCGCTCATCAGCGTCAGCTTGTGGGCGGCGTCGACGCCTTCGATGTCGAAGGTCGGGTCGGCTTCGGCATAGCCGAGGGCCTGCGCCTGTTTCAGCACCACACCGAAATCCAGGCCCTTGGCGCGCATTTCCGACAGGATGAAATTGGTGGTGCCGTTGATGATCCCGGCGACCCACTCGATGCGGTTGGCGGTCAGCCCTTCGCGCAGCGCCTTGATGATCGGGATGCCGCCCGCCACTGCGGCTTCGAAGGCAACGACCACGCCCTTGTCGCGCGCCGCCGCAAAGATCTCGGTGCCGTGCACCGCCAGCAGCGCCTTGTTGGCGGTGACCACATGCTTGTTGGCCGCGATGGCTTCGAGCACCAGCGTGCGGGCGATGCCGTAGCCGCCGATCAGCTCGACGACGATGTCGATCTCAGGATTGGCGATGACTTCACGCGCATCGGCGACGACGCGCACGCTGTCTTGCAAACCCAAGTCCCCCACCACAGCCTTCGCCCGCGCGGTATCGAGGTCGGCGACCATCGTGATCTCGATGCCACGACCGGCGCGGCGCGTAATTTCAGTCTGGTTGCGCTGCAACACGTTGAAGGTGCCGCTGCCCACGGTGCCGATGCCCAGAAGGCCAACTCGTATCGGTGTCATTTGGATGGCCCTGGTGGGCTGGTGCTTTGCTAAAAAATAAAATCAGGCGAGCCACGCGGGCCCTGTCGTCACTTCGCCGTTGTCACTTCGCCGTTGTCACTTTTAATACCGCTTGCGGTACTGGTCGAGGAAGCGCGCGATGCGCCCGATGGCTTCGGTCAGGTCGTCGGAGTTCGGCAGAAACACCAAACGGAAGTGATCTGGGTGCGGCCAGTTGAAGCCGGTGCCCTGCACGATCAGCACCTTTTCTGCGGCCAGCAGCTCGTAGGCGAACTGCTGGTCGTCAGCAATCGGGTATTGCGTCGCGTCGAGCTTCGGGAACATATACAGCGCGGCCTTCGGCTTGACGACGCTGACGCCCGGAATCTGGCTGAGTAACTCGTAAGCGAGATCGCGCTGGCGACACAAGCGCCCGCCCGGCGCGACCAGGTCCTTGATGCTCTGGTAGCCGCCGAGCGCCGTCTGGATGGCCAGCTGGCCGGGCGTGTTCGAACACAGCCGCATCGAGGCCAGCATGTTCAGGCCTTCGATGTAGTCGCGTGCATGCGCCTTGGCACCCGACACCACCATCCACCCGGCACGGTAGCCGCAGGAGCTGTAGTTCTTCGACAGCCCGTTGTAGGTGATGAACAGCACGTCGTCGGCCAGCGAGGCGATGCTGGTGTGCGTCTCGCCGTCGTACAGCGTTTTGTCATAGATCTCGTCGGCGAACACGATCAGCTGGTGCGCTCGCGCCACCTCGACGATCTCGCGCAGCACGCTCGCCGGGTAGAGCGCGCCGGTCGGGTTGTTCGGGTTGATGACGACGATGGCCTTGGTGTTCGGCGTGATCTTGCTGCGGATGTCGGCCATGTCGGGATACCACTCAGATTGCTCGTCGCACAGGTAGTGCACCGGCGTTCCGCCAGAGAGCGCGACCGAGGCCGTCCACAGCGGGTAGTCGGGTGCAGGCACCAGCACCTCGTCGCCGTCGTTGAGCAGGCCGTTCATGCTCATCGTGATGAGTTCTGAGGCGCCGTTGCCGAGGTACACGTCGTCGACGGTCACGCCCTGGATGAGCTTTTCCTGCGAGTAATGCACCACCGCCTTGCGCGGCGCGAACAGGCCCTTGCTGTCGGTGTAGCCGGCGCTGTGGGGCAGGTTGCGGATCATGTCCTGCACGATCTCTTCAGGCGGCTCCAGCCCGAACACCGCGAGGTTGCCGATGTTCAGCTTGATGATCTTCTGCCCTTCTTCCTCCATCTGCCGGGCCTTGTCGAGCACCGGACCACGGATGTCATAGCAGACATTGGCGAGCTTGCTCGACTTGGCGACAGCTTTCAAAACGAGGCTCCAGCACCGCACCCACAGGGCGCGAAGCCTACAATTTTAGGCTCAGTGATCACCCGGGGTCGCCTTGAAACTACACGCTGAACGGATCGAAGGAACCAACGCCATCGCGCGCCACGGGCCCGATGGCGTGCTGGTCAACGGCGTGCAGCACACGCGCAGCGTGGTGGTGCCTTGGTCGGGTTCCGTCGCTGCATGGCCGGTGACGCGTTTCGAAGACCTGGCGGCCAGCCATTTCGAGGCACTGGCCGAGCGCGCGCCGGAGCTGGTGATCTTCGGCAGCGGCGCGCGATTGCGCTTTCCACCGGCTGGCCTGCTGCGGGCACTGATCGAGCGGCGCATCGGCATCGAGACCATGGACACCGCGGCGGCCTGCCGCACCTACAACGTGCTGCTAGCTGAAGGACGCACGGTGGTGGTGGCGCTGCTGTTCGAGCGTTGAGGCACGGATGAGCATCGCACGCGCTGGTGATCGCGGCGACAACGCGAGCGCCCCGTATAATTGTGGGCTTCGTCGACGCGACGGCGCAACACTCCACTCTCCCCATGACGCCAGCCCTCAACAAACCGCTCCCGGACTTTGAAGCGCTCGCTACCAGCGGAGTGAAGTTCACCCCGCAGGCCTACGGTGGGCGAGCAATCGTGTTGTACTTCTATCCAAAAGACAACACGCCGGGCTGCACCACCGAAGCGATGCAGTTCCGTGACCACCACAAGGAATTCGTTGCCGCAGACACGGTGGTGTTCGGTGTGTCGCGTGACAACATGACCTCGCACGAGAAATTTAAGCAGAACCTCGAGCTGCCGTTCGACCTGATCGCCGACACCGAAGAAAAGCTATGCCACATGTTCGGCGTGGTCAAAAACAAGATCATGTACGGAAAGAAGGTCAAGGGGATCGAGCGCAGCACCTTCTTGATCGACGGCGCCGGTGTGTTGCGCGGTGAGTGGCGCGGCCTGAAGGTCGCTGGCCACGTTGAGGAAGTGCTGGCTGCTGCGCAGGCGCTGAAAGAGCAAGTCTGATCCACCACTCTTGCTCTAATCCAAAGCCGCACACTGCCCTGTGCGGCTTTTTTGTTTTCCGATACGCTGTCAGCTAACTTCATTTATCGCCGCACCATGCCACTGCCCAAGCCGCCTGCCAAACGTGCCTCCTCGTTGTCTGCCACCGATTTCGAAGCCCAGGCTGCCGCCAAACCGACGAAGCGATCTGCGCGCACCAGCGCAGAAGCCGAGCCCACAACGCCTGCCGAGCTGAATCTGTACGACCCGGCAGCGCTCACGCCCACGCGTGTCTCAAGCCCGGCGCCTCTCGCGGTCGCCGCGCCCGCGCCTGCGGCAGCCAAACGCCCGGAACCGAAGCCCCGCCCGGCGAAGCCGCGCGGCACCGGCCCGGCCAAGCTGTTCGTGCTCGACACCAACGTGCTGATGCACGACCCGATGAGCCTGTTCCGCTTCGACGAGCACGACATCTACCTCCCGATGATCACGCTTGAAGAGCTCGACGATCACAAAAAGGGCATGACCGAGGTGGCCCGCAACGCCCGCCAGGTCAGCCGCGACCTCGACGCGCTGGCGGCGAACATGGGCGCGCGCAAGGGCCAGGGCTCAATGGACGGCCTGGGGGAAGGCTTGCCGCTGGCTCACACCGGCCACCGCGAGGCTGCCGGCAAGCTGTTTTTCCAGACCAACCTCGTCAACGTGACGTTGCCGGCCGGCCTGCCCCTGGGAAAGGCCGACAACCAGATTCTTGGTGTGGTGCAGGCCTTGCGCGATCAGCAGGCCAGCCAGCATCCAGCAAAAGAGGTGGTGCTGGTATCGAAAGACATCAACATGCGCATCAAGGCACGCGCCCTGGGCCTGCCAGCGGAAGACTATTTCAACGACAAGACGCTCGAAGACGGCGACCTGCTCTACACCGGCGTGTTGCAGCTGCCCCCCTGACTTCTGGGACCGCCACGGCAAGACGATGGAAAGCTGGAACCAGGGCGGCTTCACCTACTACCGGATCAGCGGGCCGCTGGTGCCGGCGCTCTTAATCAACCAGTTCGTCTACCTCGAAGCCGCGGGCGCCGCGCCGCTGCACGCCAAGGTCACCGAGATCACCGGCAAGACCGCGGTGCTGCGCACGCTGCGCGAATACACCCACACCAAAAACGCGGTGTGGGGCGTGACCGCACGCAACCGCGAGCAGAACTTCGCGCTGAACTTGCTGATGGACCCGGACTGCGACTTCATCACCCTCACCGGCACCGCAGGCACCGGCAAGACGCTGATGACCTTGGCCGCTGGCCTCTCCCAGGTGATGGACGACCGCCGCTACACCGAGATCATCGTCACCCGCGTGACGGTGCCGGTGGGCGAA
>JANPNF010000059.1:0-7854 GCA_031427315.1 Burkholderiales bacterium
GATGATGTGGCGCGCCACGAACTCAGGCGTGTCCTCGAACATGTGAATGAAGCCGTGCAGCTCGCGCAGGATGTCGTTCGGGATGTGCTGCGAGGTGCGCGTCTCGCCGTAGATGTAGATCGGGATGTCGGCGTTCTTGAAGCGAATTTCTTCGATGAACTTGCGCAGATTCAGCACCGCCGGGTCGAGCTCGGGGCCGGGCGTGAACTCTTCGTCATCGATCGACAAAATGAACGCGCTGGCGCGGCTTTGCTGCTGCGCGAACTGGCTCAGGTCGCCGTAGCTGGTGGCGCCCAGCACCTCGAAACCCTCCTTCTCGATGGCCTGCGCCAGCGCACGGATGCCGAGGCCCGAGGTGTTTTCCGAGCGGTAGTCCTCGTCGATGATCACGATCGGAAAGCGAAAGCGCAGCATGGCAGTCCCGGTGGGCGGCGTGAAGGGAGCGCGGAGTTTAGGGCGTCGCCATGACCGCGATCTACACTGACTTGCAACTTTTAACCCGACTTCTGAAAGCAACATCGACATGACACAGGCCACGTTGTGGTGGATCGCCGCCGGCGCCGCGGTGGCAATCGAGCTGCCCACCGGCACCTTCTACCTGCTAATGATCGCGCTCGGGCTGGCCAGCGGCGCCCTTGCCGCCTACGCTGGCCTGGACGACACCGCGCAGATTTCCCTGGCCGCCATCGTTGGCAGCGGCGCGACTGCGCTGTGGCACTGGTCACGCAAGCGCCATCCGCACAGCCTGCCCGCGCGCGAGAACCGCGATGTGAACCTCGACATCGGTGAGGCGGTGCAGGTGGTCGAATGGGGCGCCGATCGCACCGCACGCGTTACCTACCGCGGCAGCAGCTGGACGGCTCGGCTGCAGCCCGGCTGCGCTACCGCACCCGGCGCGCATCAGGTGATCGCGGTCGAAGGCAACTGGCTGGTGTTAGCGCCTGCCGCAGCACCCGCGCCGTAGACGGCCTTCACGGGCTCGCCTTGCCGTTCGCGGCTCTTATTTCGTCATCGAAAGAACCCCATGGAACTCGCCATCGTCTTCGCCGTTATCGCGGTCATCTTCATTTCACAAACCTTCAAGATCGTGCCGCAACAGCACGCCTGGGTCGTCGAGCGGCTGGGCAAGTACGACCGCACGCTGACGCCGGGGCTGAAGTTCGTCGTGCCCTTCATCGAGCGCGTGTCATACAAGCATTCGCTCAAAGAAGTGCCGCTCGACGTGCCGAGCCAGGTTTGCATCACGCGCGACAACACGCAGCTGCAGGTCGACGGGATCATCTACTTTCAGATCACCGACCCGATGCGCGCGAGCTACGGATCGAGCAACTACATCTTCGCAATCACCCAGCTCGCGCAAACGCTGCTGCGCTCGGTGATCGGCAAGATGGAGCTCGACAAGACCTTCGAGGAGCGCGACACGATCAACGCCTCGGTTGTTAACGCGCTCGACGAAGCCGCGGCCAACTGGGGCGTGAAGGTGCTGCGCTACGAGATCAAAGATTTGACACCGCCCGCAGAAATCCTGCGCAGCATGCAGGCGCAGATCACCGCCGAGCGCGAGAAGCGCGCGCTGATCGCTGCATCCGAAGGCCGCAAGCAAGAGCAGATCAACATCGCGACAGGCGAGCGCGAGGCCTTCATCGCGCGCTCTGAAGGCCAACGCCAGGCCGAGATCAACAAGGCCCAAGGCGAGGCTTCGGCCATCATCGCGGTGGCCGACGCCACCGCCGACGCCATCCGAAAAATAGCTGAAGCCATTCGCTCACCCGGCGGCGAACAGGCGGTTCAACTGAAGGTGGCCGAGAAGGCCGTCGAGGCGTATGCGCAGCTCGCGCAGAAGAACAACACGATGATCGTGCCCGGCAACATGAGCGAGGTGTCGGCACTGATCGGCACCGCCATGGCGCTGCTGAAAACCAAGCCCCCGGGAGCAAACTGAACCATGGCCTTGAACGTGTTGGGCACCGAGCTCATACCCTGCTCTTATGACCCGCTAACCGGCTTCTTCCGTGATGGCTGCTGCAAGACGCGGGCAGACGACCTCGGCACCCATGTGGTGTGCGCCAAGGTCACCGCGGAATTCCTGGCGTTTTCGCTGGAGCGCGGCAACGACCTCGTCACGCCACACCCCGAATACCGCTTCGTCGGCCTGAAACCCGGCGACCGTTGGTGCCTGTGCGTCTCGCGTTGGGCCGAAGCATTGAAGGCCGGTGTCGCACCGCTAGTGGTGCTGGAGTGCACCCACCGCAACGCACTCGACCATGTGCCGCTGGCCACCTTGCAGGCGCACGCGCTGGGTTCGCGCTGAACGTTGCCCGCTGAGTGCAAGGCCACGTTCGCGCCTCACTGATTGCCAACGAAGCAAGCATTCAGCCCTTCTGCGCACCAGGCCGTCGGATAAACTCTGTGGCTTCGGAGAGGTGGATGAGCGGTTTAAGTCGCACGCCTGGAAAGCGTGTGGGGGCTAATAACCCCCCGCGGGTTCGAATCCCGCCCTCTCCGCCAAACAACCAGTGAACACGGGCCTTCGGGCCCGTATCTGCGTGCGGACACCACTCATGAAAAGCTTCTTCATCATCGTCATCGCGCTTTTGTTGTCCGCCTGTGATCGGGTCGCCGAGGCGGTCGATGCGGGCAACAAGATGAACGCATCCCTACAGAAATGCGTCGATCACATGAAGGCGCAGCGCGGCGACACCGGCATCCCCGAGTGCAACGCGATGGACGTGCAAGCGGTGTATCTGAAGGCCAAGGACAGCGTCAAAGAGCCCAGCGCCGCGCTGGATGCAATCGATCAGAAGTCGGTGCAGTTGAGGCAGGAAGCTGCGGGGTTGATGCAGAACACGGCGCGGTGAGCCGGCCGGGCGGGCTAGTGAGCCACCGGTTCATCGCGTATGCAATGAACCGGTGTCTCTACAACGCGTGAGTCGTCGAAAACAACTACTTCATCCGTATGCGCTTCGAAGGGACCGTCACAAACTGGAACGACGATCGCGGCTTCGGCTACATCGAATCAACGCAGGGCGGCGAGCCGATTTTCGTACATGTATCAGTTTGGCCGAAAACTTCTGGCAGGCCCCAATTGAAGCAGGCGGTTTCGTTCGGAGTAGAAACTGGCCCCAAAGGCAAGCGAGCATGCAACATTCGACTCATGCACTCTCGTCGCACGCCGGTGCAGTCAGTTCGCGCAAGTCGCGTCCAGTGGGGAACCGCCACGCTGTTTGCGATTCCCGCGTTCCTGCTTGCTTGCACGTCGATCACGATCTTTTGGAAACTGCCTATTTGGGTGGCAGCGCTGTACGTCGTTGCCAGCGCAGCAACTTTCATTGTCTACGCTGTTGACAAGTCCGCTGCCGCCAGTGGCGCCTGGCGGACGCCAGAGAGCACGCTTCACATGCTGTCGTTCGTTGGCGGCTGGCCCGGCGCCTTGCTCGCGCAGAAGTTCCTTCGCCACAAGTCCACCAAGCGGGAGTTTCAGCACATGTTCTGGGCCACGGTCGTCGTAAACCTGGTCGCCCTCGGCGTGCTGGCGTCTCCCTTGGTCCGCAAGCTGCTCATCGAGCTGTAAGAGCGTCTCTCGCCAAAGCGTAACCATCAACGACGTTGCATCTCATCGCACCACCGCAATCTGCTCACGCGCGCCACCCTTGAAGGTGTACAGCGTCAGCGCGCCGTTCTTGATGTCGCCCTTGGCGTCGAACGAGATGGTGCCGGTCACGCCTTGGTAGCCGTCGGTCTTAGCCAGCATGGGCAGGTACTTGGCGGGGTCGGCTGAGGCGGCCTTGACCATCGCAGCGGCCATCACGTTGACCGCGTCGTAGACGTAGGGCGCATAGAGCTGCACCTCGACGTTGAATTTTTTCTTGAACGCGACGCGGAAGTCGTCCATCGCCTTCTTCTGCGCGCCGACCACGCCGCCGGCCTCGGCGCACACCACCTGGCCATCGGCCATTGCGCCGGCCGACAGGCTTGGCAAGGCGGCGGTGCAAACGCCGTCGCCACCCATGAAGGTGGCGGCAATGCCGAGCTGCTTCATCTGGCGCAGCATCGGCCCGGCCACCGAGTCCATGCCGCCGTAGAACACCACATCGGGCTTGCCGGCCTTGATGGCGGTCAGGATCGACGTGAAATCGGTGGCTTTGCTGGTGGTGAACTGGCGGCCGATGACCTTGCCGCCGCTGGCGGCCACGCCTTTCTCGAACTCCTCGGCGACGCCTGCACCGTAAGCGGTGCGGTCGTCGATGACGGCGATCGATTTGCCCTTCAGCGTCTGCGACGCATAGCGGCCCAGCGTGCCGCCGAGGTGCACATCATCGGCAACGACGCGGAAGGTGGTTTTGTAGCCCTGACGAGTGAATTTCGGGTTGGTCGACGACGGTGAAATCTGCGGAATGCCGGCATCGCTGTAGATCTTCGACGCCGGAATCGAGGTGCCGGAATTCAGGTGGCCGATGACGCCGTTGACGTTGGAATCGACCAGCTTCTGCGCCACCGCAGTGCCCTGCTTCGGGTCCGACGCATCGTCTTCGGCCAGCAGCTGGAACTTCGCCTTCTTGCCGCCGATGACCACGCCCTTGGCGTTCAGCTCGTCGATGGCCATCTTCGCGCCGAGCTCATTATCCTGGCCCAGGTGTGCATCGGGGCCGCTAGTGGGGCCGACGTGGCCAATCTTGACGATCAGCTCCTGCGCGCTGGCCGATCCGGCAGATGCCGCGGTCAAGGCCATCACGATCGCGAGCATCCGCGTGTTCAGTTGGGTTCGCATGTCATCCATCCTCGAGGAAAAAAAGAGGTGAGCGATTTCGGTTCGGCATCAAGCCGAATCGGCCCGCAGCCGAATCATTTCCCGCGACACCGCAAGCGCCACCACATCACGCAAGGCCGATGCCAATTCGTCGCGGGCCTGCTGCGCCAATGTGTCGGCCAGTCGGTTCAGCAGCGGCTGCATCGCCAAGCGCAGCTGCTGGTCGAGCATCGCGTCGACCTGCTGCTGCAGGCCGGCAAGGATGCGCTGGGTCAGCGCGGCTTCGTCGATCGGTGGCGCGGGCGGCCGCTCAGGTGCCGGCTCGGGGGCGGGCTCGTGTACCGGCTCGACAAGGCAGGCGGGCGCCAGCTCGACGATCACAAAAGGTTGCACCGGAGGCCAATCGACCACCTCGGTCAGCGTGGGCACCCGCATCGGCGGCAGCGTGGGTAGGCTCACGCGGCCACCTCGTGCTTGACCGGCGCACAGCCGCGGGCCAGGTAGTCGCGCCAACGCTGGCGGCCAGCGAGGCGGTGTTCGTCGTCACCGGAGACGATCTCGATGATGCGCGGATACGCATCGAAGCTCGCCGTCACCGGCGCACCGAGATTCACCAGCACCGGCATTGCGGTGCCGTGGCTCGCATCTTCGACCAGCCACACCGGCGCGCGCTGCTGCGCTGCCGTGGGCGCGGCATCATGCACGCTCACGTGCGGCAGGAATTCATCGGCCTCGAACACCCACAGCGCGCGGTCCAACTCGGCCAGCGTTGCGGCCGATCCGGTCACTGCCAGCCTCACTCCTTGGCGCAGGGCCTTGCGCAGCAGCCGACACGCGTAGTGCACGCTGTCGGGCACGTTGACGTGAAACTGCACCTCGGTCATCGGGTCGTGCGCAGTCGGCGAAGGGTCACTTGATCTGGGCCAGCACGAAGTGGGTCAGCAAACCCACCGGGCGCCCGGTGCTGCCCTTGGCCGCGCCAGACTTCCAGGCGGTGCCGGCAATGTCGAGGTGCGCCCAACGGTACTTGGCGGTGTAGCGCTTCAGAAACATTGCGGCGGTGATGGCGCCACCGGCTCGTCCGCCAACATTCCCCATGTCGGCGAAGTTGCTCTTCAGGCCCTCGTCGTACTCGTCGTCGAGCGGCATGCGCCAGCACGGATCGAGCGCGGCGTCACCCGCGTTCAGCAGCTCGGTGGCCAGTGCATCGTCGGCAGTGAACAGGCCCGAGCGGTGGTGGCCGAGTGCGATCACACAGGCACCGGTCAGCGTGGCGATGTCGACCACCACCGCCGGCTTGAAGCGCTCGGCGTAGGTCAGCGCGTCGCACAGGATCAGCCGACCTTCGGCATCGGTGTTCAATATCTCAATCGTCTGGCCGGACAGGCTCCTCACCACATCGCCAGGCTTGACGGCCTTGCCGCTGGGCATGTTGTCGCAACTCGGGATGATGCCGATCACGTTGAGTTTCGGCTTGATCTCGGCGATGGCGCGCAGCGTGCCCAGCACGCTCGCGGCACCGCCCATGTCGTACTTCATCTCGTCCATCTCGGCCGACGGTTTGATCGAGATGCCGCCGGTGTCGAAGGTGATGCCCTTGCCCACCAGCACCACCGGCGCCTGCGATTTGGCAGCTCCTTCGTAGCGCGCCACGATGAAGCGCAGCGGCTCGGCCGAGCCCTGCGCCACCGCGAGAAACGCGCCCATGCCGAGCTTCTCGACCGCCTTGCGATCGAGTACCTCGACCTTCAAGCCGTGTTCCTTGCCGAGCCGCTTGGCTTGCTCGCCCAGGTACGTTGGTGTGCAGTGGTTGCCCGGGCGGTTCGCACATTCACGTGCCAGCGTGACGCCGGCAGCGATCGCCGCGCCGCGATGCAGGCCGGCGGCAACGTCGCTCGCTTGCGCCTTGCCGCACACCAGCGTGAAGCGCGACATCGCGCTCGCCTTGGCTGCACTCGGTTTGGAATGGCGGTACAAATAGGTTGCGTCGGCGGCGGCGGTGGCGAGCGCCTCGCCGTGCAGGGCGGTCAGCGGGTTGGCGTCGGCCACGGCGACAGCGATGTGCTTCGCACCGCTTCCCTTCAATTGAGCCAGGCCCACCGCGACAGCGGCCTTGAACGACTTCACACTCGCCGCCGCCGCGCCGACCACCAGCAGCCGCGCCGCTTTCACGCCCGCCGGTCGGTGCAGGTACAGGCTGCGACCAGCTTTGAGCTGCAGGTCACCGGCCTCCACCGCTTCGCCAACGAGTGCCGAGATCACGGGGGCGAGCACGGCATCGAGCACGCTGCCATGCACCACGAGCAACAGCGCATCGGCACTGATTTCGGACAAGGACGCGGGTGTCGCAACGAGGTGTCGGAAGTCCATAATGCCTGCTGATCAATTGGGCTGACGATGTTATTCGATTCGACCTTGCGTCGTGACCTGGCGCGCACCTTTGGCGCCACGGTGGTCGTCATTCTGACCATCGTGCTGACGATGATGCTGATCCGCACCCTGGGCATGGCTGCCGGTGGCAAGGCGGCGCCGCAGGACGTGGTTCTGCTGCTGGGCTACACCGCGCTGGCGCACCTGCCCACGATGCTGGCGTTGTCGATGTTCGTGGCCGTCATGGGCACACTCGGGCGGATGTACCGCGACAGCGAAATGGCGATCTGGTTTGCCAGCGGCGTCAGTCTGTCGCGCTTCATCCGGCCCGTGCTGCGAACCACCTGGCCGGTGCTGCTGGTGGTGATGCTGCTGTCGCTGCTGGTGTGGCCGTGGGTCAATGAGCGTTCGGCTGAATTGAAAGACCAGTTCGAGCGCCGCTCCAACCTGTCGCGGGTCACGCCCGGCCAGTTCGAGGCCTCTGCCGATGGCAGCCGGGTCTTCTTTGTTGAGCGCAATTCACCCGACGGCACGGACGGACGCAATGTGTTCATCTACGGGCGATTGAAGGACAGCGAATCAGTCACCACCTCGCGCACCGGTCGGGTCGAGGTCGAGGATCAGACCCGCTACCTGCGCCTGGGTGATGGTCAGCGCAACGAGGTTGATCGCAAGTCGGCTGAAAAGACGCTGTCGCGCTTCGATCGCTACGACGTGGTCATCGGCGACCGGCTCGC
>JANPNF010000060.1:0-22196 GCA_031427315.1 Burkholderiales bacterium
ATGACCTGAAGCGGGTCAAGGATGGGCTGGAGACCAACTACATCACCGCCACGCTGGGCGTGTACCTCAGCGTCTACAACGTGTTCCAGTCGCTGCTGGCAATCTTCGGCATGACGGGCGGCAGCAGCGATTAACGCTGAACGCCTATCGGCGGGATGAGAAAACGGGGCCTGCGGGCCCCGTTTTGTTTGGTGTCCTAACTTGTACGGTCGAAGACGGCAATGCTCTCCACGTGCGCGGTGTGCGGAAACATGTTGATCGCGCTGGCAGCCGACAGCACATAGCCAGCCTCATGCACTAGCAGGCCCGCATCACGTGCCAGCGTCGCCGGATTGCAGCTGACGTAGACGATGCGCTTCGGTGGCACGTAGCCAGGCGCGACGCTGGGATCGGCAGCAACGTCAGCCAAGGCCTTGGCCAGCGCGAAAGCGCCGTCGCGCGGTGGGTCGATCAGCCACCTGTCGGCGTGGCCCAGGTCGGCCAGCGCACGGGCATCGATTTCGAACAGGTTGCTCGCCTTGAAATGCGCTTTCGCGGCCAGCCCATTGAACGCCGCGTTCTCGCGGGAGCGCTCGACCAGCGGCTCACTGCCTTCGATCCCCAGCACCTCGCGCGCACGTGTGGCAATCGGCAAGGTGAAGTTGCCCAGGCCGCAGAACCAGTCGATGACGCGTTCGTCGGATTGCGCGTCGAGCAGCCGCAACGCGCGCGCCACCAACGCGCGGTTGATCTGCTGATTGACCTGAGTGAAATCGGTCGGCTTGAAACGCATCGTGATGCCGAACTCGGGCAGGCGGTACGACAGGTCGGGGATGGCGGGGTCAAGCGGATGCACCGTCGCCGGACCTTGCGGCTGCAGCCACCACTGCACGTTGTGACGTGCGGCGAAATCATCCAGCCGCTGCAGGTCGGCCGTCATGAGCGCCTGCAGGTGTCGAAGCACGAGCGCGGTGCTGTCGTCACCGACGGCCACCTCGATCTGCGGCAGCTGGTCGCGCTGGTCCATGCTCTCGATCAGCGTGGCCAAAGGCACCAGCAGATCGCTCAGGTGCCGGGGCAGCACTTCGCAGCTGTCCATGTCGACCACGTAGCTTGATTTGCGCTCGTGAAAGCCGACCAGCACCTTGCCCTTCTTCGCCACATAGCGCACCGACAGCCGGGCGCGATAACGGTAGCCCCAGGCCGGCCCCTCGATCGGGCGCAACAGCAATTCGGCCTTGACCTTGGCGAGGTGCCACAGACCGTCTTCAAGCGCACGCTGCTTGGTCGCGAGCTGCGAGCCCGCCTGGAAATGCTGCATCTTGCAGCCGCCGCAGGTGCCGAAATAGCGGCATTGCGGCACGACGCGCTGCGGGCTTTCACGCCGCAGTGCGACCAGCGTGGCCTGCTCCCAGTTGTTCTTGCGGCGGAACACGCTGACCTGCACCTGTTCGCCGGGCAGCGCACCCTCGATGAAAACCACCTTGCCCTCGGCGTTGTGGGCGACGCCTTGGCCTTCGAGGTCGAGCGACTCAACGCTCAACCATTCGGTGCTCGCAGTCGTCAAAGCGATCAGCGCGGCGGCAGCAGCTTCGCTGGGTCGATCGGCTTGCCCAGCTTGCGGATCTCGAAGTGCAGTTGCACCCGCTCAGCGTCGGTGGAACCCATCTCGGCGATCTTCTGACCGCGGCGCACTACCTGGTCTTCCTTGACCAACAAGAGCTGGTTGTGCGCGTAGGCCGTCAGGTAGGTGGCGTTGTGCTTGACGATCACCAGATTGCCGTAGCCGCGCAGGCCCGAACCGGCATAGACCACGCGTCCATCCGCAGCGGCCGACACCGGGTCACCCGTTTTGCCGGCGATGGCCAGCCCCTTGCTTTTCACCTCGTCGAAGACACTGGTCACCGGCCCGCTGGCGGGCCACATCCAGGCCAATGCGTCGTCACCCTGCAGCGGCGCGGCCGCCACCGCGGCTGCAGGCGCAGCGGCCGCCGAGGCCGCGCTTGCCGCACTCGCCGCAGCATTGGCCGAAGCCGCGGTAGAAGCCGTAGTCGTCGCTGCGGAACCCGAGGCTGCAGGCGTCGATGCACTGCGCGTTTCGAGCGGCTTGGGCTCCACCTTGGCGACGGGTACCGGCCGCGCGCCAGCCGGTGCAGTGTCGGCACCCGGCGGCGCCACGCGCAGCACCTGGCCCACCTCGATCAGGTTGGGGGTGTCGAGCCCGTTCCAGCGCGCCAGGTCTTTCCAGTTCTGGCCGTTGTCGAGCCCAATGCGCACCAGCGTGTCCGCAGGCTTAACGGTGTAGTAGCCAGGCTTGTCTTGCGCAGACGGCGCGGCGCCTGAATCGCCGTTGGAACCCGTCGTCGGCGAGGCGGTCGGCCCCTTGGTCGGCGCGTTGCGCACCTCGACCGGCGCGTGGTTGCGCGTTGAGGCACAGGCCGACAGCAAGCTCACCACGGCGATGACCAGCAGCCGAATCGCCCTCTGCAGCCCCGCTTCGTACTTGGTTCTCATCCGCTGCGACGCCTCATTCAAATCGAACCGGATTCTAGGGGGACGAATTGCACCGCTTCGTGCTCGGTCCGCTGGTAACCGACGTCGGTTCGATCGACCACGACCAGCGTCTGCCGCCAGGCGTGCCCAATCACCGGCGAAATCAGCCGACCGCCCACCGCCAGCTGAGCCAGCCAGCATGCCGGCACCTCGGCACCGCAGGCGGCCGCGATGATGCTGTCGTAGGGTGCGTTCGGTGCATGCCCGAGCATCCCGTCGCCGTAAACCAAGCGCAGGTGCTGCAGGCCCAACGGGGCCAGGTTGGCGCTGGCCTTGTCGTACAGCCCGCGGATGCGTTCGATCGACACCACCTGTCGGCCCAGGCTGCACAGCACGGCGGCCTGGTAACCACAGCCGGTGCCGATCTCGAGCACCCGCCCCAGGTGACCGGTGCGCTGCGCGTTGGTGCCTTGCATCAGCATATCGAGCATGCGCGCCACAACCGACGGCTTCGAGATGGTCTGCCCGTAGCCGATTGGCAGGCTGGTGTCTTCATAGGCCTGGGTGACAAGCGCTGCATCGACGAACAGATGCCGCGGCACGCTGGCCAGCGCCTGCAGCACCCGGGCGTCGTGCGGATTTGCGGCACGCAAGCGCTCGACCAGGCGCCTGCGAACATCGTCAGAGTCGAGCCCGAGGCCGGCGGCGGGTGCGCGACCGGCGAGGTTGCCAGCGACCAAAGTCTTCGGTGCGCGCACCATGCGTTCCAACCGCAGCGGAAATTTGGCAGAACGAACAGCGTCGGCGGGCTTGTCTCCGCGGTGGTCGTCGATCACGGTGCGCCTGGTGCGGTCAGCCACGATTGCCAGTCGGGCACCGCCACATGGTCGGTCAAATCAACCTGCAAGGGCGTGATCGAGACCCGGCCGTGCGCGGCCGCATGGAAATCAGTGCCCTCGCCTGCTTCGCGCGCATCACCTGCGGCGCCGATCCAGTACATCGTTTCGCCACGCGGGTTCTGCTGGCGAATGACCGGCTCACTGGCATGGCGACGTCCCAAGCGAGTAATGTTCACCGGCAATTCGGCCGCATCGGCGCGGTTCGGAATGTTCACGTTGAGCAGGAACGGACGGCGTGGTGGCGGATTGCGCAGCACCTGCTCGATCACCTGGCGGGCCACCTTCGCGGCGGCATCGAGGTGCGCCCAGCCTTTATCGACCTGCGAAAACGCGATCGCCGGTATGCCGAACAGAAAGCCTTCCATTGCGGCGGCGACGGTGCCCGAGTACAGCGTGTCGTCGCCCATGTTGGCGCCCTGGTTGATGCCTGAGAGCACCAGGTCAGGTCGGCGATCGAAAAGCCCGGTCAGCGCCACATGCACGCAGTCGGAGGGCGTGCCGTTGAGGTAGTGGAAGCCATTGACGGCGGTGTAGGCCGACAGCGGACGGTTCAGGGTCAGCGAGTTCGAGGTGCCGCTCGCGTTCTGCTCCGGTGCAATGACGTCGATCTCACCCAGCCCTTCGCAGGCCCGCACCAGCGCCGCGAGCCCTGGAGCCAAGTACCCGTCATCGTTCGCAATTAAAAGCCGCATCAACATTATTGTAGAAGTGCGTTTAAGGTCGCTGCGCTGTCATCAAGGACCGGGAACAGAACACCCTCGCTCGGTGAAACGGGCCTGCTAGCATGATCCAAACGCAGTGGATCAAGTCACCACCATGCCCGTCAAAGTATTGATCGTCGAAGACAACCCGGTGGCGCGCAGCTTTCTGACCAAGGTGGTGCGAGAGAGCTTCAGTGATCAATTGATGGTCAGCGAAGCCAGCGACCTGGAAACTGCCCGGCGACGCATCAGCGACTCACTGGAACCCGGCTCAAGCGGCAGTGCCGCGGGCAGCCATCAGCCGAACCTGTTCAAGCTGATGATGGTCGATCTCGAATTGCCGGACGGCAACGGCATGGACTTGCTGGCCGAGCTGTCGAGCTACCCGGCAACGAAGATCGTCACCACGCTCTACTCCGATGACGAGCACCTGTTTCCGGCGCTGCAGTGCGGCGCGGACGGTTACCTGCTGAAAGAAGACCGCTTCGAAGTGCTGGTTGAAGAATTGCAAAAGATCGTGCGTGGGCAGCCGCCGCTGTCGCCCGCGATCGCCCGGCGATTGCTGACCCACTTTCGACCTGGCGGCGCAGCAGGCACACCCACCGCGTTGAGCGCGCCCTCGGCTTTTCAGAGCAGCCGCCCGACGGCAGCGCAGCGTCCGCTCACGGCAGAACACGATCGACTGACACCGCGCGAGAGCGAGGTACTGACCTACCTGAGCAAGGGCTTCACCATCAAGGAAATCGCCAACCTGATGGGCATCAAATGGTTCACGGTGAACGACCACATCAAGTCGATCTACAAGAAGCTCAATGTCTCCAGCCGCGCTGAAGCCGCTGTGTTGGCGAGCAAGCAGGGAATGGTCTAGGGGCCCGGTTCACGCGATGGGAGGAATCGGCGCTGCGTTTTGGTTGTATGTAGCAATCGCCCTGATGCTGTGTGCGGCAGCCATCACCGTGGTGCGGGCCAAACCTTGTGCCGCCAACGCGCTGTATGCGGTGATGGCGCTGTGCCAGGCCGGCAACCTGGTGTGCATGGCAATCGACACCACCACAACGCCCGCCTTGAATCATGCGCGGCTGGACGTCTTGCTGCGCCGCAGCTTCGATCTGGCCACCCTCGCGGCGGCCGTTCACCTCGCCTGCACCCATCCGCGGCGTTTGCCAGCCGCGGCCTGGTTGCCAGCAGCCACCTGGTCGTTCGCTGTGCTGATGTGGCTGGCGGCGTATTTGGATGTGGGAGGTGCGAGCGGCTGGTGGGCGGCACAGGCCGCGCTGCTCGCCATGGGCTGCCTGGCAGTGAGCCTGATGCATCTGTCGTTTCGCTCACACCCGCATCCATTCGCGTTGGTGATGAAGCGCTTCAGCGTGGTGGTCGGCGGCACCTGGATCCTGGTGCAGACGGCGGTCATCGTGACGTTGCAGTCTGAGGTGGCAACACCCATGTCATCGATGAGCCTGCCCTTGGCAGTGGTTGTCTGGCAGGTCATGTTCGCGCTGGTGCTGGCCAGCGTGCCGTTTTTGTCGAAGTCACGCAGCCTGGCGCGCGAGCTGGCGCTGTTCGCCATCATCGGCACACTGGCCATCGTGCTCGACTTGCTGTTGGTCAGCGTGTTTGCACTGCAACACTTCGCCGCGCTGACGCTGGCATTGTTCCTGTCGATGGCGGTGTACGCGGGGGCCCGCCAGTGGCTGGTCAACCGCATGCTGGGCACCCGCATCGCCAGCACGGAACGGTTGTTCGAGCAGCTGTTCCGCACCACCCGTGAAGTCGAGACGCACCCTGAGCAGGCCGGGCCCGCGCTGTCGCGTCTGCTTAGGGAACTGTTCGATCCCTTCGAGGTCACGCTGCTCGACAAGACCGTGACCAGCGCTCATACCCTGAGCGATGGCTCGGCGATGCTGGTGCCGATGCCGGTGATCGTCGGCGCGGCGGCCCCGAGCCTGTCGGCGTCCATCCTGCTGCGCCATGCGCAGCAAGGCAGACGCCTGTTCACCCGCGACGACGTCCGACTCGCCGAGCGCATCGGCGAGCAGTTGCGGCGCACCGTCGCCTTCGATCAGGCCGTTGAGCAAGGCCGCAGCGAAGAACGCCGGCGCCTGGCGCAGGACCTGCACGACGACATCGGGGCGCGGCTGTTGACGCTGATGTACAAAGCGCAATCGCCCGAGATGGAAGACTACGCGCGGCACACGCTGCAGGACCTGAAGACGCTCACGCGTGGCCTGGCCGCATCGAATCAACCGCTGTCGCACGCGCTCGCCGAATGGAAAGCCGACATCGCGCAGCGCCTGACAGCAGCGCACATTGCATTGAAGTGGACGGCAACGCAGGACGCCGACGTGGTGCTGTCGGTGGTGCAGTGGTCGGGCCTCACCCGGATGCTGCGCGAGCTGGTCACTAACGTCATTACCCACGCGCAGGCACGCAGCATCGAGATCGAGGTGAGCTTGGTCAGCGACCGGCTGGTCGTCACCGTCACCGACGACGGGATCGGGCAGGCGCCGGATCAGTGGGCACCTGGCCTCGGCCTTGGCGGCGTGCGCAAGCGCGTGCGGCAATTGGGCGGCGAGGTGCGGTGGCAGGAGCGCGTGCCGCGAGGCATTTGCTGTCGCGTGACCGTCGAGCGCTTGTCGGCGTCGGGCTGACAGCTTTGGGCAGACCGTAAAACGACAACGGCCTGATTCATCACTCGGACCGCGGTTCGCAATACGTCAGCATCCGCTACAGCGAACGCCTGGCCGAGGCCGGCGTGGAGCCCTCGGTGGGCAGCAAGGGCGACAGCTACGACAACGCCCTGGCCGAGACGATCAACGGGCTCTACAAGGCCGAACTGATCCATCGCCGCGCGCCGTGGAAGACCAAGGAGGCAGTAGAGCTGGCCACGCTCGAATGGGTTGACTGGTTCAACGACCATCGACTGCTCGCGCCCATCGGCTACATACCTCCCGCAGAAGCTGAGGCACACTACTATCGGTATCTCGCCAGTCAAACCGCCTCGGTGGCAGCCTGACTTAAACCAAACAGCCTCCACGAATCCCGGGCCGGTTCACCTGAGGGCCGCTCATCTGATCGTGAAGAGCAACCTGGAACCCGCCACAGTCAAGCGCCTTCGGTCCCTGCTAAACAGGGTCGGCATTCGTGGTCCCAATGTGCAGGACTGCGTTGGAACCGACCTGAAGGGTTACCTGGAGAAGAACCCAGACCTTCGGCTGTGGGCTGCATTGGCCCTGATCCTGGAAGCTGTGTTGTCAGCATTTGTGAAGAGGTCATGAGCACGCTCCAGGAATGTTGTAATTGCGTGCGCTGCCGCACAGACATGTTAAAAACTACACTTGTCTAAACGGGATATCTGGGACATGACTATCTTCGCTCTACGCTACTTTGGCGCGCTGATCATAGGTTTGGGACTTACTGGATCGGTACGGGCGCAGGAGTATCAGGATGCCGTGGCTGCATATGTCCATCAAGACTACGCGGCGGCGCTGAGACTATTTCGACAGCTCGCTACCAACGGCAACGCCGATGCCCAACTAAATCTCGGCTTCATGTACGCCAACGGTTACGGGACGCCCAAAGATGAAGAGCAAGCATCATCTTGGTTTCGCAAAGCCGCCGACCAAGGCAATGCCGCTGCCCAGCACAATATTGGGTTCGTCTACCTGAACGGTCAGGGCTTGCCAAAGGACGATCAAAAAGCGCTATTTTGGTTTCGCAAGGCCGCCGATCAGGGCTATCCCCCAGCCCAACACAACGTTGGCATCATGTATACGGGCGGCCGAGGTGTATCCAAGGACTATCAGCAAGCGCTTTATTGGTTTCGCAAAGCTGCTGATCAAAACTACACCCCTGCCCAGTGCGACCTTGGGTTCGTTTACGCTAGGGGTTTAGGTTTGCCGGTAGATAATCAACAAGCCCTTTATTGGTATCGCAAAGCCGCCGAGTATGGCAATGTCCTTGCACAGGTCACCCTTGGCGCCATGTACGCTGCTGGTCAAGGCACGCGCAAAGATGATGAAGAATCGCTATCTTGGTATCGCAAAGCCGCTGAACAGAGCAATGTGAGCGCACAGCATAACCTCGGATTAATTTACTCGAACGGTCGTGGCGTGCCCAAGGATGATCAGGGGGCGATTTACTGGTTTCGCAAAGCCGCTGATCAAGGCTTCGCCGATGCGCAGTATGAACTCGCACTCTTTTACGCGAACGGCCGTGGAGTGCCCGAAGATTATCAGCAGGCGTACTTCTGGTTGCTGCTAGCGAGCTCTGGCGGCGAGCCTAAAGCGATCAACAAGCGAGATCAGGTCGAGTTTGTCATCACTCCCCAACAGCGGGCGGCTGCACAAGCGGATACGCGAAACTGGAGGCCTCGTTAACTCCGACGGGTACCGAATACGGTTCGACCATTCGCCCATCGTAGTAGCTGCTCGGCATTCCGGTAGTACCGCCCTGGGGACCTTGTGTGGGCTTGCGGGGGTCGACCGCATCGGCATCGAAGGACATCCTGGTGGGGACTAGACATCAGCCCGCCTGATTGACATACTGGATGTCCATACAGTGCTTTCGAGGTGCCTCCGATGACCCCCACAGACCCCGCCGACTGGGTACGCCGCTGCGCTGATCGGCTCTATGAGCAGTGGCCCCGTGCCGATCGAAAGATTCTTGAGGACACCGCTATGGACCTCCTCGGTGCAGAAAAGTGGCGCAGGCTCAGCCCTGAAGTTGCGGCGGTAGCGTGGCTGCGTCAGGGGGTCCTAGTGCCGCTCATCAAGGATGCTGAACCTGAGTCCGCTCGGTAACCACAGCAAGTGCTCTCTGATGTGGTGTGCCTGCGCCTGTTCGGCAAGACACTAACCCGATCAGGTGAAGGGCGCGGCCCCTGTGCGTGGCATGCTCAGAGTCGAATCACGACAAAGGTACGGATGGGATTCCACTGGGCATAGTCTGCGTGCCGATCTCACCATCCAGGAGGAGGCAGTTGCTGCACTTCCGACGGTCGATCAGTGTCCAGTCACGAAGATCACAGATAGGGGAGCCCTGATCGTAGGCGTCGAAGACGTTGGCATTGGCGGGCGCCAATGGAGGAACTTAAAGCAGGCAGGGTGAGTGCGGCCTGTTCAGCAGGCATAGCAAGAGGCAGCAAACCAAAGAACAAGGCCCTAAGGATCACTCCTTAAGGCCCTACAACTTTGCACCCACATCATGCACCCACGCCCCCCGGAGAGCCGCATGAATGCTGGGTTTCAACTAATGGGGTGGCTGATGGGGCTCGAACCCACGACAACAGGAATCACAATCCTGGACTCTACCAACTGAGCTACAACCACCGCAGAACTCCAGTATAGGCGATGCATGCTGCCGCAAGGCCTGATGCATCGCTGCAAAGCGTCTGGCTCAACGACCGTCGGCGGGATCTATGGTGGTGGCTTTTGCGGTCGCCTTGGCGTCGATCTGAACCTTCAGTCGCACCTTCAGCGCACCGAAGTACGCCTGGGTCTCGGCATCGGCCCAAGCCTGTTCATACTGGTTTCGGGCCTGCGCTGCATCGGCCACGACGGGGTCTCGGCCGATGACTTTCTGAATCTTCGCCACGACATAGCCATCGGGGCCCAGATCGACGCCGACGAACGCTGGCAGCGTTTTCAGATCGGCACCCAGCACCGTCTGTGTGACAGCCTTGCCCAGGTCCTGGATCTGCAAACGTGAGACCCGTCGTGGCTCGATGCCCATGTCGGTTTGCGGCGCCTGCTGCAGCGCGGCCAGACGCGCCTTGCCTTCAGACTGTGCAAGTGCAGCCGCTTGCATGCTGACGACACGCCCGCGCACCTGCTCTTTCACATCGGCCAGCGGCAAGGCGTGGGCGGCTGCGTACTGGACGACGCGGCCCGCAACGAGTTGATTCGCCGCGGTTTCCACCGCGTCGGTGTTGCGCTTGTTGCGCAAGGCATCGTTGGCGAACAGCGCGTCGAGGAACTTCGGCGACGCCAGCGGACCGATCACACCCGGCGCCGGCCGGCGTGTCACGCTCTGTGCGGTCTTCAACACCAGCTTGTACTTGGCGACCGCCGGCTGCAGGCTGTCGGACTGCTCGTAGATCAAGTTGGTGAAATCGGCCGCGGCTTCAGAGAATTTCTGCTGCGCCTGCTGTCGACGCACTTCGGCCTCGATCTCCGGCCGCACGCTGTCGAAGCTGCGCTTGTCGCCGCCGCGCGTGTCGGTCACGCGGATGATGTGATAGCCGAAGTCGCTCTCGACCACGCCACTGGTGTCACCGACCTTCAGGCCATAGGCCGCGTCCTCGAAGGGCTTGACCATCGCACCGCGGCCGAAGAAATCGAGGTCACCACCCTTGGCCGCGGAGCCGGGGTCCTGCGAATTCGCCTTGGCCAATTCAGCGAAATTCTCCGGATGCTTCGTGATGTCAGCCAGCAAAGCCTCCGCCTTGGCTTTGGCCTTGGCACGCTCGGCGGCAGGCAGCGCCTTGTCGGCGGCGATCAGAATGTGGCTGGCACGCCGCTCTTCGGGCGTGCTGTAGCGAACGGCGTTCTCGGTGTAGTAACGGGCGAGGTCTTCGTCGTTGATCGAGACCTGCTGACTCATCGCATCGAGGTCGAGCACCACGTACTCGATGCTGGCCTGCTCAGGCGCCTCAAACTGCGCGGCGTGGGACGGGTCTTTGTAATAGGCCTCCAGATCGGCGTCGCTGGGGTTCACCCTGGCTGCATAACTGGCGGCCTCGAAACGTTGAAAAACGACTTCACGCTGCTGGAAATAGGCGTCCAGTGTTTGGTCTGCGGCACCCGTCGAGACGAAGCCGGTCCCCGACACGCCCAGCAGCACTTGGTTCACCGATAGGTCCTGACGCAGCCGTCGGGCCAATGTGTCGCTCGACATGCCCTGCGCCTGCGCGGCGAGCAATTCCTTGTTGACGCTGCCGTCCGGATTGCGGATCGACGCAAACTGTGGATCGGTGGCGAACAGCCGCTGCAGGCGGTCGTCGGTGGTGCCCAGGTGCAACTGGTCGGCAGTGACCAACATCACGCGCTGGCGGATCAGCACCTCGAGCGTTTGCTTTCTGGCCTCGGGGCTGTCAAACAGCTTGGGGTCGAGGGTCGGGTTCTGCCGCCGCACCCGCTCGATTTGATCGCGGTGCGCCTCATCCCATTCGGCTTGAGTGATCGACTGTCCGGCCACCTTGGCCACCGACTGCTTGGCGCCTTCGTCCATGCCGCGGTAGCCCTGCACCCCGAGGAACACGAAAGACGGCACGATCAGCACCACCAGCGCGAACTGCATCAAGCGCATGTGCTTGCGAAAAAAATCGAACATCGACAACCCCGGATGGACGCCCACGCGAGGCGCAAGCGTCAAAAATCATGCGCTGGAAAACCGTGCTTCCCGGACGCGAAAAAGGCGAACCGCGGTTCGCCTTTGCTTGGTGACGCCGTCTGATTTTATCTGCACCCCCGACATCGGGGACTGCTGATGCGCAAGGCACTGCGTCTGGTGGGTGCTGAGGGGCTCGAACCCCCGACCTACGCCTTGTAAGGGCGCCGCTCTACCAGCTGAGCTAAGCACCCAAAGTGCCTGGAAATCGCCTTACTTCAACGCGTCTTTCAAAGCCTTGCCTGGCCGAAACTTCGGCACCTTGGCCGCCTTGATCTTGATGGCTGCGCCAGTGCGCGGGTTGCGACCACTGCGTGCAGCGCGCTTGATCACGCTGAACGTGCCAAAACCGACGAGCGTCACGCTGTTGTTCTTTTTGAGCGTTGACTTCACGCCGCCAATAAGTGCCTCGAGGGCGCGGCCCGCGGCCGCTTTTGAAATGTCCGCTTGTTTGGCGATGTGTTCGATCAGTTCTGATTTGTTCACAAAGTGTTCCCCTCGAATTGAATGCGTATGGTTGGAATCTGCAATGTCCGTGCGCCTCAAAAGCCACAGGCGTCAAAGCATTACAGCTGTGCCGTTGGTGGGTGTCAAGCGTATGGCGCGATTCTATCGAGCCGCGGAAGCTGAACCGAGGCCTCGTCAGCGAGTGCGCCCCGGCGGCGGCGCGGTGACGACCAGTGCCACCCCGACAGCGGTCAGCGCCATGCCCACCAGCATCAATGCGGTGAGCACCTCGCCGAACATCACCCACGCCATCAACGCCGTGGTCGGCGGCACCAAATACAGCAAGCTGGTGACGCGGGTGGCCGAACCGCGCTGAATCAGCAGATACAACAGCGAACTGCCGCCCAACGTGAGGCCGAACACGGACCACACCAGGGCAGTCACCGACGTCGCGTTCCAGCGCATCGCCTCGGATTCGCCCAGTGCCAACGGCAGGCTGACCAGCAGTGCCGCTAGCAGTTGCACCGTATTGGCGGTGCGCACATCGCAGCGCGTCACGAAGCGTTTCTGGTACAGCGTGCCGGCCGTGATGCCGATCAGCGCGGTGAATGCCAGCCCCAAGTTCCAAGGCGTGATCTCGCCGACACCGAGTTTGCGCCAGACCACCAGCGTCAGCCCCGTCAGACCGAGCCCCAGCCCGGCCCGTTGGCGAGCGCTGACCACGGGGCCTGCATTCGATGCGGACGCCGCCGACAGCCACAGCGCGGTCAACATCGGCTGCAGCCCCACCAGCAAGGCCACGGTGCCCGCGCCAATACCCGCCTTGACCGCGGCCCACACTCCGCCCAGGTAAGTCGCATGCATCAGCACACCCACCACCCCGAGGTGCAGCCACTGAACGCGGCCGACCGGCCAGAGCGCCCGCGTCCAGCCGATCCACACGACGAAGCACGCGACCGACAGCGCGTAGCGCCAACACAGGAAGGTGAACGGCGGCGCATTCGGCATGGCAAAGCGCGCCACGATGAAGCCGGTGCTCCAGATCAGCACGAACACCGCCGGCATCGCGCGCAACACCGATTGGCTGCGCGAATCTGCGAGAGCTGTCACCGCGCTGCTAACGCGCCTTAGCGCGAATCTCGGGTAACGCTTTTTGCAGGTAGTACACCATCGACCAGACGGTCAGCACCGCCGAAATGCCGATCAGCACCGTGCCCCAGACATGGGTGTCGATGAGGCCGAACAGCCGGCCGTCGAACAGCAGAAACGGGATGGCGATCATCTGCACCACGGTTTTCACCTTGCCCAGCATGTGCACCGCGACACTGCGCGAGGCGCCAATCTGCGCCATCCATTCGCGCAGCGCCGAAATGGCGATCTCGCGCCCGATGATCACCAGTGCCACCAGCGCGTGCAGCCGGTTCAGGTGCACCAGCACCAGCAGCGCGGCGCAAACCAGGAACTTGTCGGCCACGGGGTCGAGGAAGGCGCCGAACGACGAGGTTTGATTCAGTCTGCGGGCCAGATAGCCGTCGGCCCAGTCGGTCAGCGCGACCACGATGAACAGCGCGGTGGCCACGGTGTTGCGCGTGGTGTTTTGCAAATCCAGATAGAACACGCCGACCACCAGCGGAATCGCCACGATGCGGGCCCAGGTGAGGAGCGTCGGCAAATTGAAAAACATGCAAACCATTGTGCCGCGTTGCCCGACGCCGACGCTCAAGGTCTGCCCGGTGTCGTCATCGCATGCCGCTCAATGCAGCGCACGGTAGATGGCCTCGGCCAAATCCTTCGAAATGCCTTCAACGCTCAGCAGATCGTCGACGCTGGCGCTCGCCACACCCCGCACGCCGCCGAAGCGCTGCAGCAGCTTCGCGCGCTTCTTCGGCCCGACGCCGTCGATGTCTTCGAGCTTGCTGCCGCCGGTGCGCACGCTGGCCCGCTTGGCACGCATGCCGGTGATGGCGAAGCGATGCGCCTCGTCGCGGATCTGCGCCACCAGCATCAGCGCAGCGGAATCCCGCGCCAACGACACCTTGGCGCGCCCATCGGCAAACACCAGCTCTTCGAGGCCCACCTTGCGTCCCTCGCCTTTCTCGACGCCGACGATCAGCCCGAGGTCGATGCCGAGCTCCTCGAACACCTCACGCGCCATGCTGACCTGGCCGCGTCCGCCGTCGACCAGCACCAGATCAGGCATGCGCAGTTCGGGCTTGGCGATCACCTCGTCATCGGCTGGATCTCTCGGCACCTCGCCGCTGGCATCGATGGCCTCTGCGCGCTGGGCCACCTGTGCCGCCAGCTTGCCGTAACGGCGCATCAGCACTTGGCGCATCGCCGCGTAATCGTCGCCACCGGTGATGCCCTCGATGTTGTAGCGGCGGTACTGCGCGCTCTGCATCTTGTGGTTCTCGAACACCACGCAGGATGCCTGCGTGGCTTCACCGGCGGTGTGGCTGATGTCGAAACACTCGATGCGAAACGTGCCCAGGGCGTCGGCGTCGATCTCCAATACCTCGACCAGCGCGCGCGTTCTCGCCTGCTGCGAACCCTCTTCGGCCAGCAGCTGCGCCAGACGCAGGTCGGCGCCGGTGATGCACATGTCCAGCCAGGCGCGGCGCGCGTCACGCGGCTGGTGTTGCGCCGTCACCTTGACGCCGGCGTGCAGCGACAAGGCTTCGATCAGCGCCTTGTCCACCGGGTGGCTCAGCACCAGCAGCGGCGGCACGCCGCCTCCCAGGTAGTGCTGCGCAATGAAAGCTTCGAGCACCAGTGCTTCGGGCGACGTCGACGTTTTGCCGTTGTCATCAGAGGCCGATTCGGCACCGAGTGTGGTCGCGTCATCGACATGCACCGGGAAGAACGGCCGGTCACCCAGGTGCCGGCCACCACGCACCATCGCGAGGTTGACGCAGGCACGACCGCCCTGCACCTTGACCGCAAGAATGTCGGCGTCGCGCGTCGCCGCGCCGGTGTTGTCTTCGACCGACTGCTGGTGCAGCACCCGCGACAGCGCGCTGATCTGGTTGCGGATCTCGGCCGCCAGCTCGAACTGCAGCGCATCGGCGTGCGCCATCATTTGCGCCTGCAACCGGTCCATCACCTGCTGCTGCTCGCCCTGCAGAAAGCGTTCGGCGTTGGCCACGTCGCGCGCGTAGTCGTCGGTCGAGATCAGCGCGACGCAGGGCCCCGAGCAGCGCTTGATCTGGTGCAGCAGGCAGGGCCGGCTGCGATAGTTGAACACCGTGTCTTCGCAGGTGCGCAACCGGAACACTTTTTGCAGCAGCTGAATCGATTCCTTGACCGCCCAGGCGCTGGGGTAGGGGCCGAAGTAGCGGTGCCGTTGATCGACCGGGCCGCGGTAGTAGGCCATCCTTGGGTAGCGAGATGAGGCGGCTGCAGACGCCGCGCTGGCCGTGCCGGTGATCTTCAGATACGGATAGCTCTTGTCGTCGCGGAACAGGATGTTGTAGCGCGGGTTCAGCGTCTTGATCAGGTTGTTTTCAAGCAGCAGCGCCTCGGCTTCGGAGCGCACCACCGTCGTCTCCATCCGCACGATCTTCGTGATCATGTGGCCGATGCGCGTGCCGCCGTGTTGCTTCTGGAAGTAGCTCGACACCCGCTTCTTCAGGTCGCGTGCCTTGCCCACATAGAGCACGCCGCCTTGCGCATCGAAGTAGCGGTACACACCGGGCAGCCCTGGCAGCGCGGCCACGTCGGCGAGCAGGCGCTCGCGCTGAAGGTCGGCTTCGGTGGCGGGCGTGGCGGCGGGATCTGGGGTGTCGGACATCACTTGCGATTGTGCCGATGCTCAGATAATTCACCGATGCCTTTCAATGCGCCACGACACCCCAGCCAGCGCGCGACCTGGGATGTGTTCTGCCGTGTCGTCGACAACCACGGCGATGCCGGCGTGTGCTGGCGACTGGCTGCTGATCTGGCTTCGCGTGGCCTTGCGGTGCGCTTGTGGATCGACGATGCGCGGGCGTTCGCCTGGATGGCGCCCGGCGGTGGCGCAGGTGTTGAGGTACTCCCCTGGCCGGTGAACGATGAGGCGCTCGGCATCCTCGGCGCAGAACCCGCCGCGGTGGTGATCGAGGCCTTCGGCTGCGGTCTGCCCGAACCTTGTCTGCGCCAGATGGCGCTTGCGCACCAGTGCTCGGGGGCACCCGTCTGGATCAACCTCGAATACCTGAGCGCCGAGCCGTACGTCGAGCGCAACCACCGGCTGCCGTCGCTGCAAGGCAGCGGCACCGCGCGCGGTCTGACCAGCTGGTACTTTTACCCAGGGTTCACCGCAGGCACCGGCGGTCTGTTGCGTGAGGCCGAGCTGATGCCACGACAAGCCGTGTTCAACCGCAAGGCCTGGCTCGCCGATCACGGCATCACGCCGCGGCCCGGCGAACGCCTGGTCAGCCTGTTCTGCTATGCGAACGCGAATCTGCCGGAACTGCTGCGCGCCCTGGCCGCCCGCCCTACGCTATTGCTGACAACGCCAGGCTACGCCACCGACCAGGTGACTCAGGCGATCGCCGACCGTGGCGCGCAGCCCCACCTGCGCCTCCACGCCCTGCCCTGGCTGACACAGACCGATTACGACCACCTACTGTGGTCCTGCGACCTGAACTTTGTGCGCGGCGAAGATTCGCTGGTGCGTGCAATCTGGGCCGGGCGCCCGTTCCTCTGGCAGATCTACCCGCAGCACGACGGAGCGCATGCCGCCAAGCTTGCGGCGTTTTTCGCACAAGCCTCACAGGCCGCCGACCCGGCGCTGGCGGAGGCGACACGGCTCGCGGCATGGCGCTGGAACGGCCTGCGCGCGGCGACAGGCAGCGACGCCTGGGTCCTGCTGAATTCGCCGTCATCGATGGCCGCCTGGGGTGAGCTGTGCGCGGCCTGGCGCACCGAGCTGCGGGCCCAGCCCGACCTCACTTCCCAGCTGATGGCATTCGCCGACGCCAAAACCAGCCTTCCGCAGGCTAAAATTTGAGGCTTTTTGTTTTGCTATTCCCGCAACACGAAAAGCCAACCCCACCGATCTCAACGGACAGCGTCATGAAAATCGCACAGGAAATTCGCGCCGGCAACGTCATCATGCACGGCAAGGACCCGATGGTCGTGCTGAAAACCGAATACAGCCGCGGCGGCCGCAATTCGGCCACCGTACGCATGAAGCTCAAGAGCCTGCTGAGCAGCTCTGGCACCGAAGTCGTCTTCAAGGCCGACGACAAAATGGACCAGGTCATCCTCGACAAGAAGGACTGCACTTACTCCTACTTCGCCGACCCGATGTACGCCTTCATGGACGCCGAGTACAACCAGTTCGAAGTCGAAAGCGAGAACATGGGCGATGCGCTCCAGTATCTGGAAGACGCGATGCCGGTTGAGGTGGTGTTCTACGACGGCAAGGCGATTTCGGTCGAGCTGCCGACCAGTCTGGTGCGCGAGATCGTCGAGACCGAGCCTGCCGTCAAGGGCGACACCTCCGGCAAGGTGCTGAAGAACGCGAAGCTGGCCACCGGTTTCGAGATCTCGGTGCCGCTGTTCGTGCAAACCGGCGACAAGGTCGAAATCGACACCCGCACGCACGAGTACCGCAAGCGCGTCTGACGCCTATCGGCAGGACGGAAAAAGGGCGCCTATGGCGCCCTTTTGTTATGGTGGGGAGCAGCTTCGGCATGATGCGTTGATGCCTTTCAATCTTGACGCCACCGGATGAGCGACGCCTCCGCAAGCTATTCGCCCGACGCGGCCAGCGCTTTCGCTGCCGCCCTGTCGATCGAGTGGCGAGACCGTCCGCGCTTCGTGGTGTTGGACGACCGCTTCGACGGCGGCCGCCGCTTCATGCACTGCCTGCAAGCTTGGCGCGCCGACCCACACCGCTGCGCGCAATTGCATGTGATCACCGTGTGCAGCGAGATCGCCGGTGGCTGCAGCGCGCGCGCCCTCACCCACGAGATCGGCAGCACCTGGCCGCCGATCACGCCCAACGTACACCGGCTCGCCTTTAATGGCGGACAGCTGCAGTGGCTGCTGGTGCCGATGGCCTTGCGAGCCGGACTGCGCGAACTGGTGACGGCTGTGGACGCGTTTTTGATCAGCCCCCGCGCCGAGGGTGACGCGACCGACTTACAGCGACCGGCCAAGGCGCTGGCGCGACTGGCCCGCGTTGGCAGCCTGGCGTGGGTCAGTGTCGCGTCGCCCGCCGATGTCGAAGCGATGCGTTCTGCCGGCTTCACGCGGGACGGTGATCACACCAACTGCTGGCGCTATGCCCCGACATTCACCCCGAAGCGAGCGCCCTCGCGGCATGCGATAGCTTCGCTCGAAAGCTCGCCCACCAACGCGCCGGTGCTGGTCGTCGGCGCGGGCCTGGCCGGTTGCGCAACGGCCTGGGCGCTGGCGGAACAGGGGCGCGACAGCGTCGTGTTCGAGCGCCACGGTGCGCTGGCCACAGAAACCTCGGGCAACCCGGCCGGCCTGTTTCACGGCATCGTCAACTCACAGGACGGTGCCCATGCGCGCTTCAACCGGGCCGCGGCGCTGGAGGCACAACGTGCCGTCTCGGTCGCGCTGGCGCAGCACGGCGTTCAGGGCCGTGCGCAAGGCCTGTTGCGCCTGGAGTTCGCCCACGGCGATGACGCGCTGCCGACGATGCAGGACACGCTGCACCGGCTGGCCCTGCCGCCCGGCTATGTGCAGGCGCTGTCGGCCCGCGAGGCCTCTCACCGCAGCGGCTTGACGCTGCACCACCCCGCCTGGTGGTATCCAGGCGGCGGCTGGGTTCAACCGGCTGGGCTGGCGCGTTCGTTCATCGAGCGCGCGGGGCGGCGTGCCACGCTGCGTGTTGGCTGCGCGGTGGGGTCACTGACGCGAGAGGCCAGCGGATGGGTGCTGCGCGACGCCCACGGCGGCACCCTCGCCACGTCGGACACCGTGGTGCTGGCCAATGCCGGTGATGCGCTGCGGTTGTTGCGACCCTCGATGCCCCCGTCACAGCCCGACGCCTGGCCGCTGCAGAAGCAGCGAGGTCAGATCAGCACAGCGCGGCTCGGCGACATCAGCACGCTGAGGCTGCCGCAGGTACCCATCACCGGCGCGGGCTACCTGTTGCCGCCGATCGACGGGCTGGCCATCTTCGGCGCCACCTCACAGCCTGAAGATGACGACCCGTCGGTGCGCGACAGCGACCATCAGTACAACCTGGCACAGCTGAGTCGTCTGACGGGCGCCGTGCTGCAGATCGATTCGATGCGGTTGGGTGGCCGCACCGGCTGGCGCTGGGCCACCAACGACCGGCTGCCAGTGTTGGGCGCGGTGCCCGACATCGCCGCGGCGCTCGGCCTGCACCGGCTGGAGCAGCCCGCGCAGGTGCCGAGGCTGGCGGGGCTTCACGTGTGCACGGGCTTCGGTTCACGCGGCATCACGTGGGCGGCACTTGCAGCACAGGTGGTGGCCGCATCGATCACCGGCGCCCCGATGCCGATCGAGGCAGGCTTGCTGGACAACGTGGACGCTGCCCGCTTTGCGGTTCGCGGAGCCGCACGACGATCACGTCGCCGGGGCCAGCCACCGCATCTGACTTCGGCTTATGACGGCGTCTGACCAGCGCCAGCCGCGGGTGCCGAGTCGTCGCCATCCGCTGCCTCGGGCTCACCATCAGCGCCGATTTTGCGACCGGCTTTTTCTTTCACTTTCTCTTCCTTTTTTTTCTTCTTGGCCAACTCGCGCTGGCGTTTTTCGAACGAATAGTTGGGCTTGGCCATGGGCATGCATCCGCTTCAATGAATAAGGCAGCGAGATTACGCTGTTTTCAACGCGTTCCGGCCGGGTCAGGGGCTGTTGTGTACGCCACCGATTCGACGCCATTGGGGCCCCCGAACAGGCACAGGCTGGCGCGGTGGCGCGCAAAAATGCCCACCGCAACCACGCCGGGCCATTGGTTGATCTCGCACTCCATCGCCAGCGGGTCGGTGATGTGCAGGCCATGCACATCGATCAGGTGGCCGCCGTTGTCGGTGACCACACCGGCGCGCAGTACGGCGCGGCCGCCGAGCGCCACAAAGCGCCGCGCGATCTGCGCCGAAGCCATCGGGATCACCTCAACCGGCAGCGGAAAGCGGCCCAGCACCGCCACCTGCTTCGACACATCGGCGATGCACACGAAGCGATCGGCCAGATCGGCCACGATCTTCTCGCGCGTCAGCGCCGCGCCACCGCCCTTGATCATGTGGCCGTGCGGATCGATCTCGTCGGCACCGTCGATGTAGACCGGGATGCGCTCTATCGCATTGCTGTCGAGCACCGCGATGCCATGCGCGCGCAGCCGCTCGCTGCTTTTCTCGCTGCTCGACACCGCGCCGGCGATCTGGTCGCGCATCGTCGCCAGCGCGTCAATGAAGCAGTTGACGGTGGAGCCCGTGCCCACGCCCACGACGCTGCCCGGCACCACCTGCGCCAGCGCAGCGCGGCCGACCATTCTTTTCAGTTCATCCTGGGTCATGGCGAAGAAACCGTTTGAGACAATCGGAAATTATCCCGCGCACCCGTCATGGCCCTCCTCCCCTACGCACTGACCCGCCCGTTGCTGTTCAGCCTCGACCCCGAACAGGCGCACGACCTGACGCTCGACACGCTCGCCTGCATCCAGCACACACCGCTGATGTGCGCGATCCGCCAGACGCGCGTCGAAGATCCAGTGACGGTGGCCGGGTTGCGTTTCCCGAACCGCATCGGCCTGGCGGCAGGGCTCGACAAGAACGGCCGCTGCATCGACGGCTTCGGCGCGCTCGGCTTCGGCTTCATCGAAGTCGGCACGGTGACGCCGCTGGCGCAAGAGGGCAACCCCAAGCCGCGGATGTGGCGGCTGACTGAAGCGAACGCGCTGATCAACCGCCTGGGCTTCAACAACGGCGGGCTGGCTGCTTTCATCGCCAACGTGCAGCGCGCACGCTTCAGGCAACAAGGCGGCATCCTCGGGCTGAACATCGGCAAGAACGCGGCCACACCGATCGACCGCGCAGTCGACGATTACCTGAGCTGCCTCGACGGTGTGTACCCGCATGCCGATTACGTGGCCGTCAACATTTCGTCACCGAACACGCAGAACCTGCGCGCGCTGCAAAGCGATGCGGCGCTCGATGCCCTGCTCGGCGCGCTGTCCAAACGCGACGCCACACTGGCGCAACGCCACGGCCGCCAAGTGCCGATGTTCGTGAAAATCGCGCCCGACCTCGCCCCAGACCAAGTGCGCGTGATCGCCGCCACGCTAAAGCAGCACGGCATCAGCGGCGTGATTGCGACCAACACCACGATCTCAAGGGAAGCCGTCAAGCACCTGCCAAACGCGAACGAAACCGGCGGCCTGTCAGGCGCCCCGGTGTTCGAAGCCAGCAACGCGGTGATCCGCCAGTTGCGCGCCGAACTCGGCACGGGCTACCCCATCATCGGCGTCGGCGGCGTGATGAGCGGAGCCGATGCAATAGCGAAGATGGCTGCCGGCGCAGACCTGGTGCAGATCTACACCGGCTTCATCTACAAAGGGCCCGAGCTGGTGACGGAGGCTGCTCAGGCGTTGAAGCAGACCACTTCAAAATAAGCGCGTGAGCGCTGTGCCGGGTCACTGTGTTGCGCTCATGTCCCCCGGGCCGGTTCACCAGTCGTCTACTCTGGATCAACTAACTTCGGCCCTCCTCCTTTACTTCACTACACACAGCGGCCCAGCGCAGCGCTTTTGCCACCACCGAAGCAGTTCGGAGTTGAGGCTTATTTGCATGCCGCAGTGGTCGAGGCTGCCGAGGGCGCGGGGTGACCGGCGCAGCGAAGTAAAGGAGTAAGGCCGGATCAGTCTTATCCGCAGCGCTTGGGCGGCGACCCGGCCCGGGGGACATGAGCGGAGCCGGTCACCCCGTGCCCTTGGCAGCACGAACAAAAGCTGAAAAGAAAAAAGGCGCGTCAACGACGCGCCTCAGGTGGATCGGATAACTGGGTGAGATCAATGCAAAGGCACGCCCGTCTTGGATCGCAGTTCTTCGCGAGTGACCCCTTCGGCCAGCTCAACCACCTTCAGGCCCTCAGGCGTCACATCCAGAACGGCCAGGTCGGTGATGATGCGGTTGACCACACCGAGCCCCGTCAACGGCAGCGTGCAGTTAGGGATGATCTTCAGATCGACCGTGCCGTCTTTTTTCTTCGCAACGTGCTCCATCAGCACGATGACGCGCTTGACGCCCGCCACCAGGTCCATCGCGCCGCCCATGCCCTTGACCATCTTGCCGGGGATCATCCAGTT
>JANPNF010000061.1:0-5145 GCA_031427315.1 Burkholderiales bacterium
GGTCGAGCGCGATGCGCTTGTTGCGCAGATCGTTGTCGGCGGCGAGCTCTTGCGCAGTGGCCAGGTCGAAGCGAGCTTGTGCCTCGCGGGTGTCGGTGATGGTGGCGGTGCCGACCTCGAAGTTGCGCTTCGCCGACGCCAGCTGCTCGTTGATCGCCACCTTGCTCGTGCGCGTCGTGGCCAGCGCATCCTGCGCCGCCAGCACATCGAAGTAAGCCTGCGCCAGCCGCACGATCAGGTCCTGCTCGGCCACCTCCAACCGCAGAGCAGCGGCTTCTAGCTCACGCTGCGCCTGATCGATGGTGACGCTGCTGTTGCGGTTGAACAGCGGCTGGCGTGCCGACAACTGGCCCGACCGCGTGTTGAACGAGCCGTTGCCGAAGCTGGTCTCGACACGACCGGTGTTGGCGCTGGCATCGAGGCTCACGCTCGGGCGCAACAGTGCGTCGGCCTGCGCCGCGCGGTAGGGGGCTGAGTCGGCCAGCGAGCGGCCCGACAGGTAGGTGGCGTCGTAGCCGCGCGCGGCGGTATAGAGCTCGTCGAGGCTCTGCGCCTGCGCCTGTGCCTGTGCGATGGCCAGGCACAGCGCCGCCAGATGCAGCCCGGCCGCAACAACCGGGCGCGCCCAGCGCTGCCGCCCGCGGACTGAGGTGGCACATCGACGGGCAATCAACAGGTTCGGCATCGGTACGGCTCGGTGATAACGGCTCAACGGAGGGCAAACACCGCAGCGCTCAGTACCGCGGCACGCTCGCATCGACGTCGACCGACCAGGCATCGACGCCGCCAGTGAAGTTGATGACCGAGGTGAAACCATGGCGCTGTTCTAAGAAGGCAGCCACCTGTGCACTGCGCACGCCGTGATGGCACAGGCAGACGGTTGGTTGCGCCGGGTCGAGCTCACCGATGCGCTGCACGATCTGGCTCATCGGCACATTGACAGTGACGAGGCCGTCGGCGCGCAGCGCCGCGAGCTCGAACTCCCAGGTCTCGCGCACGTCGAGCAGCAGCGGCAATGCGGCTGCCGACGCTGGCACCGCGGCGCTGGCCAGCAGCGCTGCAAATTCGCGCGCGCCGATGTGCTGCATCAAAAGTGGAACCGGCTGGGCTCGTCAAAACCGCGCAGCCGCGGCGCCACGGTGTCGAACAGCTGGGCGCTGCTGATCGCGCTGCGCTCACCCGCGTCGCCTGCCGGGCTGCGGGTGTACAGCAGCGCCTGCATGATCGGCAGCTGCCCGACGATGGCCACCAGCCTGCCGCCCGGCTTCAGTTGATCGAGCATCACCTGCGGCACCTGCGGCACCGAACCGGACAACACGATCACATCGAATGGGCCGTCGGCCGCGCTGCCCTTGCATCCGTCGGCCTGGCGCACGGTGACGTTCGAGGCCCCGGCGAGACGCAGGTTGGCCGCAGCGAAGGCAGCCAGATCAGCATCGATTTCCAGGCTCAGCACCTGCTGCGCGCGGTGGCCGAGAAGGGCCGCCATGAAGCCCGAGCCGGTGCCGACCTCGAGCACGCGCTCATGTTTGCCGACACCCAGTTCCTGCAGCAGCCGGGCTTCGACTTTCGGCGCCAGCATCGATTGCGCCGGGCCGGTTGACGTGGGCAGCACGACTTCGGTGTCGACGAAAGCCATCGAGCGAACCGCTGGCGGCAGGAAGTCCTCGCGGCGGATCGCCGCCAGCAGCGAAAGCACCTCTGCATCGAGCACATCCCAGGGCCGGATCTGCTGCTCGATCATGTTGAAGCGGGCGTGTTCAATGTCCATGGCGTTCCAGGGCGGGGTGGCGGTGAGCTTGCATGCGGTGAGGTGTGACATGGGCGATGGCTGATCGACAGCCGCGTAGTTTATTTCCCCATGATCAGCGGTAGCGGGGCCACGGGATGCGGGCGCCTGGCCCAGCGCCGCTTGACCCACACCGAGAGGTCGTCGAGGTAGCAATAGACCACCGGCACCACCACCAGCGTCAGCAGCGAGGAAGCGATCACGCCGCCGATCACCGCCTGGCCCATCGGCGCGCGCTGCTCCGACCCTTCTGAGAGTGCGAAGGCCAGCGGCACCATGCCGAAGATCATTGCCAGCGTGGTCATCAGGATCGGCCGCAAGCGCACGCGCGCTGCCAGCAGCAGCGCGCTTTCACGGTCCAGCGGGGCCAGCATGGCAGCGCTGAGGTTGTCAGTCGGCACGTCGTTGGGCACGCTGCCCGCCCGCGCACGGATCGCGAAATCGATCAGCAAGATCGCGTTCTTCGTCACCAGCCCCATCAGCATCACGATGCCGATGATGCTGAACATGTTCAAGGTCGAGCCGAACATCAACAGCGTCAGCACCACGCCGATCAACGTCAGCGGCAGCGAGGTCATCAGCGCCATCGGCTGCAGGAAGCTGCGGAACTGGCTGGCCAGGATCATGTAAATGAACACCACCGCCAGGCCGAGTGCGCCGAGCGCATAGCTGAACGATTCAGTCATGTTCTTCGTGCTGCCGCCGAAGCTGTAGCGGTAGCCCGGCGGCCAGGCCACGCCGTCGAGGATGCGCCGGATGTCGGTCGACACATCGCCCGAACTGCGGCCATAGGCGTTCGCATCCATGTTGATCTCGCGGTTCAGGTCGCGCCGGTTGATCTGGTTTGGCCCGGTGGACGCCGTGACATCGGCCACCTGCGACAGCCGCACGATGCGCGGCAGCCCGTCGGCGCCGGCTGCCACCGGTACCGGCAGGCGCTGCAGATCGGCCAACGAGTTGCGGCTGTCGGGTGTCAGGCGCACGATCACGTCGTAGTTCTCGCCATCGGGCGCGCGCCAGTTGCCCACCGTGGTGCCGGCCACCAGCGCGCGCAGCGTGGTGGCCAAGGTGTTGACGTTAAGGCCGAGGTCGGACGCCGCCTCGCGCTTCACGTCGATGGCCACAGTCGGCTTGTCGGGCTTCAAGGTGGTGTCCAGATCGACCAAACCCGGCACCTGTTTCAACTGGGCGGTGATGGCCTTCGAGAGCCGCTCCAGCTCACTCAGGTCGCTGCCCTGGATCGAGAACTGCAGGCTCTTGCCGCCACCCAGGTCGGGTGACCCCATGTTGGTGACGGTGATGCCTGGGATGCGGGCGAGGCGCTCGCGCATCGGCACCGTCATTTGCTCCAGGCCGCGCTGGCGCAGATCGCGATCGACCAGCCGCACATAGGTCGAGCCGAAGATCTTGCCGGCGGCGGCACCGCTGTTGATCGGGGTGACGGTGTACTTGACCTCGGGCAGCTCGCGCAGCGCCTGATCGACCTGCTTCGCGCGGGCTTCGGTCACTTCAAGCGACGAGCCGACCGGCGTGTAGAAATTGACCGTGGTCTCCGAGAAATCGGCTTTCGGGACGAACTCGGCACCCAGCACCGGGATCAGCACGAAGCTGCCGCCGAAGGTCGCCGCGGCGATCGCGAGCGTCGCCAGCCGGTGCCGCAGCGACCAGCGCAAGATAGTCTGGTAGCCGTGGCCCAGCCACACGGTGAAGCGCTCGAACACGGCCGTGACGCGGCCCAGCGTACGGTCGTACAGGCTGGTAATGTCGCGCGGCGTGCCAGTGCGGTGCGCCGCCTGCGGGTCATGCCAGATGCTGGAAAGCATCGGGTCGAGCGTGAAGCTGACGAACATCGAGATCAACACCGCGGCGACGATCGTTAGCCCGAACTCGTGGAAGAACTTGCCGACGATGCCGCCCATGAAGCCGATCGGCAGAAACACCGCCACGATGGACATCGTGGTCGCCATCACCGCCAACCCGATCTCCTGCGTGCCGTCGAGCGCCGCCTGGTTCGCAGACTTTCCCATTTGCACATGGCGCACGATGTTCTCGCGCACGACGATCGCGTCGTCAATCAGCAGACCCACGCACAGGCTAAGCGCCATCATCGTGATGCTGTTGATGGTGAAGCCGAAGATGTACATGAAGCCGAAAGTGCCGATCAGTGCGATCGGCAGTGTCAGGCCGGTGATGACGGTGCTGCGCCAGGAATTGAGAAACAGGAAAACGATCAGCACGGTGAGCGCTGCGCCTTCGAGCAGGGTCTCCTTGACGTTCGCGACCGCGACCCGGATCGAGCGGGAGTTGTCGCGGTTCACCTCGACCACGATGCCCGGCGGCGTCACCGATTGCGCACCCGCCAACGCCTTGCGCAGCCCGTCGACCACCTCGATCGTGTTTTCGCCCTGTGACTTTTGCACCGACAGCAGCACCGTTCGCTGGCCGTTGTAAAGCGCCAGGCTGTCCACCTCCTGAGGGCCATCGACCACGTCGGCAACCTGCCACAGCTTGACCGGCGAGCCGCCGCTGACCGTGGCATTGCCGGTGCCCGGCGTGGCGGCACCGCGGCGTGCGACCACGATGTCGCGGAACTCATCCGGCCGCTTTAAGCGGGCGTTGATCTGCACCACGCGCTCCTGCTCAACGGAGCGGATCGCACCCATTGGCAGCTCCTGATTCTCGCTGCGCACGGCGTTAATGACGTTGTCGACGCTGACACCCATCGCCTCCATCGCCGCGGGCTTCAGGTACAGATTGATCTGCCGCGACACGCCGCCGACCACGCTGACCGAGCCGACACCGCGCACGTTTTCCAGCCGCTTTTGCAGCACCTGCGTGGCCCAGGTGGTCAGTTCCTGCGGGGTCTGTTTTCCGGACGGCGACAACACCGCGAGGTTGAAGATCGGCGTGCTGGCCGGATCGAACCGCGAAACGCGCGGCTCTTTAACCTCGTCGCGCAGGCTGGGCCGCACCAGCGCCACCTTCTCGCGCACGTCTTCGGCCGCCTTGCGCCCGTCGACATTCAGGTTGAATTCGACGATGACGATCGAGTTGCCTTCATACGAACGCGAGTACAGCGAGCTGATGCCGGCCACGGTGTTGACCGCTTCCTCGACCTTCTTCGTGACCTCGGTCTCAACGATCTCGGGCGAGGCGCCCGGGTAGTCGAACTGCACCACCACCGTCGGGAAATCGATGTTCGGGAACTGATCGACCGACAGCCGCTGGTAGCTGAAAACGCCCAGCACCACGAAGGCCAGCATGACCATCGTGGCCATCACCGGGTTGCCGATCGAGACGCGGGTGAACCACATGGTCAGCGGGTGACGTTCGAGGCAGAAGCACTCGGGGCGGAG
>JANPNF010000062.1:0-1753 GCA_031427315.1 Burkholderiales bacterium
GTGGGATGATCATCTGAGGTCGGGCGAGGCGTTTGATGAGAAGATCGAGGCGGCGCTTAGGGCGGCATCGGCGGTGGTAGTGCTGTGGTCGAAGACCTCGGTGGCCTCGCGCTGGGTGCGGGCCGAGGCGACCCTGGCGGACCGCAATAAGACCCTGGTGCCGGTGATGATTGAGCCGTGCGAGCGGCCGATCATGTTTGAGCTGAGCCATACGGTGGAGCTGGGGCATTGGCAGGGGGAGGCGGCAGATAAGGCTTGGTTCGTTTTTTTGGTTGATGTGATGCGGCTCACCGTGGGCGAGCCAGCGCCTGCTCAAGTTGAAGTCGCACCGCCGCCGCCGGAGAAGCCCGGAAAACGCGGCGAGCGGCCGTCGTTGGCTCTGATGCCGTTTGCCAACCGATCCGGTTTGCCAGAGGACGAGGTCTTCGCCATCGGCATGGTCGAGGACCTGATCGATGCCCTTTCGCAGGGGGTCAATGTCCGGGTGCTCGCCAGCTCCGCGACCGCTCGATTCCGCGCAGGCACGATCCCTGACCTTGCGGAAGTGGGGCACCAGCTTGGCGTGCGTTACCTGCTCGAAGGGAATCTGCGTCGGATCTCCGAAAATCTTCGCGTGACGGCGCAGTTAGTCGAGGCCGCCAGCAGTGCCGTTCTGTGGACCCAAAAGTTCGAACGCCCGCTGAGTGAGCTGGGCTCGCTACAAGAGGACCTAGTTTTGGAGGTGGCCGCGCACCTGGACGCGCAAGTCCAGCACTTGGAGATGGCCCGAGCGCTAAAGAAGCCCGCCGACCTCACCGCCTGGGAGGCGGTAACGAGATCAATCTCGACGTTTCGGGCCCTGGGATCAGAGAGTATCTCTCAGGGCGTGGACGAAGCGCGACGGGCCGTCGCGATCGCGCCAGACTACGGGTTGGCCCATGCCATGGTGGCTGTCCAGTCGGGGCTGCAATACTGGCTGTTCTCCCCCAACGACCCCAAGGTCGAACATGAAATCCGAGGCCATATCGACCGCGCTCTGGCGCTCGAGACGGACAACGCCTTGGTGCTCGGCTTCGTCGGTCAGGCGTTGAATTTCATTGGCCAGCCGCTGCAAGCCCTGCAACGTGCCGAGCGTGCCATCCGACTCAGCCCCAGCTATGGCTATGCGCACTTCGTGGCCGCCCTGGCCTGCGGCCACCTCAATCGTCTGCAGGAATCTCTAGATCACTTGGACGCCAATTCCAGGACAGCGCCCGGCTCAAACCTGGAGTACGCCAACCATTATTTTCGCGCCTACGCCCATATCCGGGCCGGCGACTGGGATGCCGCGATCGCGGCCTTTGACCGCTCTTTGGCGCTGAACCCAGACCCCAGCTACGGCTATCTGATCAAGGCAACGATCCTTGGTCGCCACGGGCCCACAGACGAGGCTCTGGAACTGCTGGCCCAGGCGCGCCGCGCTGAGCCCGAGGTCACCTTGGCGCTCTGGGACATTCGCCTTGGTCGCATCTTCGAAAACAGCGAGAATTTGGAGCCGTTGCGGGAGAGCCTCCGCCGGCTCTGGGACGAGACGGGCGTCGAGACACCGCGATGCAAGCCTTGATGCGTATAACGTCATGCGTTATATTGCCCGATGATTCAGGGTTTCGCTGATCCGGAGACGGAGCGGATTTGGTCGGGTCTTCGGAGTCGAAGGCTGCCTTCGGATATCCAGGGCGTGGCCTTGCGTAAGCTGCGTCTGCTCAATCAGGCGCGCGTGCTGGATGATCTTCGC
>JANPNF010000063.1:0-1502 GCA_031427315.1 Burkholderiales bacterium
GGTCGTGCATGGCAAGGTAGAAGCCTGAGCCGAGTTCTTCCATGTCTTGAATGGCCTGCAGCCGCTGCTGCGCCTGCTTGGTGAGTCCTTCGATATCGGGCACCAGCAAATACGCATAGGCCTGGTGGTGGCTGCGCCCGACACGTCCGCGCAACTGGTGCAACTGCGCCAGGCCGAACTTGTCGGCGCGGCTCATGATGATGGTGTTGGCACTCGGCACATCGATGCCGGTCTCGATGATGGTCGAGCACAGCAGCACGTTGTGGCGCTGGGCGACGAAATCGCGCATCACTTTTTCAAGTTCGCGCTCCGGCATCTGGCCATGCGCAATCGCGATGCGCGCCTCGGGCACCAGCTCTTCGAGCTTCTGGCGCCGGTTCTCGATTGTGTCGACCTCGTTGTGCAGAAAGTACACCTGCCCGCCGCGCTTCAACTCGCGCAGCACCGCCTCGCGGATCGTGCCGGTGGATTCGCTGCGCACGAAGGTCTTGATGGCGAGGCGCCGCTGTGGCGCGGTCGCGATCACGCTCAGGTCGCGCAGGCCTTCCAATGCCATTCCCAAAGTGCGCGGGATCGGTGTGGCGGTCAGCGTCAGCACATCGACCTCAGCGCGCAGCGCCTTCATCGCCTCTTTGTGGCGCACGCCGAAGCGGTGTTCCTCGTCAATCACCAAGAGGCCCAGGCGCTTGAACTTGGTGTTCTGGCTCAGCAGCTTGTGCGTGCCGACGACGATGTCGATCGTGCCGTCTTCCAGCCCTTCGAGTGCCTGCTTGATTTCTTTGGCCGAACGGAAGCGCGACATTTCGGCGACCTTGATCGGCCACTTGCCGAAGCGGTCGGAGATGTTTTGAAAATGCTGCTCGGCCAGCAGTGTGGTCGGCGCGAGGATCGCCACCTGCTTGCCGCCGGTGACTGCCACGAACGCGGCGCGCAAGGCCACCTCGGTCTTGCCGAAGCCGACGTCGCCGCAGACCAGTCGGTCCATTGGCTTCGGGCTGATCATGTCCTGGATCACTGCGTGGATCGCGGCCTTCTGGTCAGGCGTTTCCTCGAAGCCGAAGCTGGCCGCGAAGGCTTCGTAGTCGTGCGCCGAGAAGCGGAACGCGTAGCCTTCCCGCGCAGCGCGGCGGGCGTACAGGTTCAGCAGCTCGGCAGCGGTGTCGCGTACCTGCTCGGCGGCCTTGCGCTTCGCTTTTTCCCACTGGCCGGAACCCAGCCTGTGCAGCGGTGCCTCCTCGGCGCTGACACCGGTGTAGCGACCGATCAGGTGCAGTTGCGCCACCGGCACGTACAGCGTCGCCTTGTCGGCGTATTCGAGGTGCAGAAACTCGCTGTCGCCGTCGCCGATATCAATGTTGCGTAAGCCCACGTAGCGGCCGATGCCGTGGTTGATGTGCACCACCGGGTCGCCGACCTTCAGCTCCGACAGGTCCTTGATCAGCGCGTTGACGTCGCTGACCTGCTCTTGCTTGCGGCGTCGGCGTGCGGTGGGCGAGGTGGCG
>JANPNF010000064.1:0-9470 GCA_031427315.1 Burkholderiales bacterium
CTGATCGACATCGCAAGAGGACTCCATGCTTGTGTGACGAAAACTGCGATGTGGGCCGAGGCAATGCCACAAGCGATTGAACAGCAGTTCCCCCGTCAGCCGATTGTTCTTGGTCAACCCATCAGCATCATCTGGCGGCGCCATTGCGGTGCCATTGCGGTGCCAAGCCGCAGTGCGGCCCATACCGTCGCGGGCCTTGCCATTTTTTCTTGTGGTCTGCGCTCGTCTTGATAAAGATCAATGCGTGGCGGCAATGCACACCTACGCTTTGACAAGGGCAATTGAAAAGTAAGCCGTTCTGCAGGACATGAACGGAACCAGACGGTGTTTGACATCGGCCAGCTTCAGGTTGCGATCATTTCCAAGGCGACGGTTCCACTCGAGCAGACATGCGGTCGTCCGCACGGGTCCGAGTCGCACTTAACGAGTTGCGCGTCGGCCGAGGCTGCAGTTTCAAGTCTCACGCGCATGAGGAACACGAAGTTTTCTCAGGCTCAGACCTCACCGCACTGCGTATTCATCGATGGAAATCGAACTCAAACTGTTGCTCGTGCCGGCCCATGTGAGCGCCTTTCGCCGTCTTGCACTGTTGCGCCAATTCGCAGTAGCCAAGCCTCGTTCGCGAAATCTCAGCAGTACCTACTTCGACACCCCGGCGCTGCGTCTCAAAGCGCTCGGCATGGAATTGCGCGTGCGGCGCACGGGCCGCGTGTGGATCCAGACGCTCAAGGCGGGCGACCACGCAACGGCTGGACTGCACCAACGACAGGAATGGGAAACGCGCGTCGACCGGTTGCGGCCCGACCTGGAAGCATTGGCTGCGCTGGTCGGCGCGGGCTCCAAATGGCAGAAGGTGCTCAGCTCGCCAACGCTGGCACAGGGCTTGGTGCCGATCTTCACCAGCGTTTTTCGCCGCACTGTCTGGCCGCTGCACTTGCCGAACGGCACCTTGGTCGAGCTGGCACTCGATCAGGGCGAGTTGCAGCAGGGCGATGTGCGCGAGCCGCTCAGCGAGGTCGAGCTCGAGCTCATATCGGGCGACCCGCTCGAGTTGTTCAACTTTGCGCTTCAGCTGCAAGAGCAGGTGCCGCTGCGCGTTGGCAACCTCAGTAAGTCCGAACGTGGTTATGCGCTCCATGCACCGCGGGCTTTGTCGTCAGTGAAGGCTGGCTCAGTCGCGCTTGCCGCAGGGATGACCGTCGAGCAGGGGTTCCGAGCCATCGTGAGCAACTGCGTGGCGCAGATACAAGACAACGAGCCGGGCGTCATGGGAAGCAACGATCCGGAGAGCGTGCACCAGATGCGTGTCGGCATGCGTCGGCTGCGCACGGCACTGCGCCTGTTCGCCAAGTGGATTCCCTTTCCCAAGGCCCTGCAGGGCGAGCTCGACTGGCTGGCCGGCGAGCTTGGAGCCGCGCGCGATGCCGAGGTGCTGGCTGGCAGCACGCTGGTCAGAGTGACCGAGGCCTGCCCGACGGAACCGGAGTTGCTGCCGTTGATACAAGCAGCGTCGAAGATCGCAACGGCGAAGCGGCGGCAGGCCGCAGCTTCAGTGGGGTCGGTGCGCTATTCGCGGCTGATGCTCGGCTTGGCGGCATGGCTCAAGGGCTCCCGCTGGCGCGAATTCCTCGACGACTCGGCGCGCCAGGCACTTGCGGCGGCGCTCGGCAAACGCGCGGCAAAGATCCTGGCCCAGCGCCACCAGAAGCTGCTCGCAAAGGGCAAGCGGTTGCCGGATGGTTCGCCTGCGGAACGCCATCGCGTGCGCATCGCAGCCAAGCAGACCCGCTACGCGGCGGAGTTCTTCCAGCGGCTGCACCCGGCCAGACGCGTGAAGCACTACATCAAGCGCCTTTCTGCGCTGCAGGACACGCTTGGTTGGCTCAACGACGCGGCCATCGCCGACGGGCTGCTAAGCCAGCTCGGAAAGTCCCATCCCGAGCTGGCGGACAGCGCGAATTTCGCGAGAGGATTTCTTCAGGGCCGCACGGTCCAGGAGGTGCGCGAACTCTGCAAACTCTGGACCCACGTCAAGGCAATGGTGCCTCTGTGACGGATATGACCCCGCCTATGGTTACGGATGCGCGGCCGCATCGCGCTCATTTGAGCGTCTCGCGCTGCCGCACCTTCCCCAACAGACAAACTTCGCGACAAACTTCGCGACCAAGCATTTCGACAGACAGTTCTTCAGGCTTGTCGAGCAGCGCTTTGATGGACTGGCGGACCAACGCGAGTCCCATTTTCGCGTCAGCGGCAAGCCGATGTTCAGCGGGTCGTCGCGTTAAACTGGAATGCGCGGCTTTGGGGTGGAAATCGCAAGGTGCACGCGCACCGCCTGAGCTCCCGGCTACGGAGTGACCATAGCAAGGTGAACCATTGATGCTTGTGGCTCCTGCCTTCTCAACAGACCTGCTCGATCGGCTTAAAGCCCAGACCCGGGCGGAGCACATGGCCATGGAAGGTGCGCTCGATCTGATGCGCGACGACCTCTCGCTGGCCGACTACCGGCGCCTGCTCGAGCTCTACTTTGGTTTTTACGCGCCGGTCGAAGCGCGGCTGGCGGACGTGCTGGCCTGCGTCACGCTCGGCGGGCTGGAATTTGAGACTCGGCGCAAGCTGCCCTTGCTGCGGGCCGACCTCGCTGTGCTGGGCGGACCAGCGGCCGACACGCTGGCCGTGTGCGACGCGCCCCCGCCGCTGCACACCCCTGCGCAGGCGATGGGGTGCCTGTATGTGCTGGAAGGTGCCACGCTTGGCGGCATGGTCATCGGCAAGCACGTGCAGCGCACGCTCGGCCTGACGCCGAACTGCGGTGCCAGCTTCTTCCACGGCAGCGGCGCACGCACCGCAGAGATGTGGCGGGCATGTCGGGCTGCGCTGGCCGAATTTGCTGCAGACGCAGACTCACCCGCAACCGCACCCGCCGCCACCGCAAACGCCGTCGTCGAATCAGCGAACGAGACTTTCCGGTCGTTGCGGCACTGGTGCATGCGTGGGCGCGCCGCATGAAGCCCGCCCTGACCGACCTGACCAAGTTGTGCACTTCGAAAGGACATCCATGACCCTGCCTTCCATTGCCGCCGCGCTTGTGCCCGGACCCGCGCCCTGGGCGGGCAGTGCCTACAGCATCAAGCGCCACGGCGTCACGCTGACCAACTGCGATGCCGAGCCGGTGCAGACGCCCGGCTGCATCCAGGCGCACGGCGCGCTGCTGGTGCTGCGCCCCAGCGACCTGGTGATCCTGCAGGCCTCCGAGAACAGCGCCGCCCTGCTCGGGTTGACCCCCGAGCAACTGCTCGGCCAGCCCATCGGCATCGTCACCGGCGAAGCCGGCGCGGCGCAGTTGCGGGCGTCGATGGCAGGCGGCGCGACCGACTCCAACCCGCTGCGCCTGTTCACCCTGCCCGGCCGCGGCGGCATTGGCAGCAACGAAGGGCCGACGCTCGATGTATCGATGCACACGCTCGACGGCCTGGCGCTGGTGGAGTTCGAGCCCACGCTGCCTGGCGACGACGCGCAGGCGCAAAACGGCTATGCCCTGGTGAAGAAGGCGGTTGGGCGCTTGCGCCAGGCCATAGGCCTGCAGCACTTCTGCACCGTCGCTGCAGAGGAATTCCGCGAGCTCACCGGGCTGGCCCGCGTGATGGTCTACAAATTTCATTCCGACGGGCACGGCGAGGTCTATGCGGAAAGCCGGAACGCCGACCTGGCACCCTGGCTCGGCATGCACTACCCGGCCGAGGACATCCCGGCGCCGGCGCGCGAGGTCTTCAAGCGAGTCTGGATTCGTCCCACCCCCGACGTCAATGGCGCGCTGGCCGAGATGGTGCCGCTGGTCAACCCGCAGACCGGCCGACCGCTGACGATGACGCACTGCGCCTTGCGCGGTGCTTCGGTGATGTACACCGAATACCTGCAGAACATGGGCGTGACGGCCGGCCTGACGATGTCGCTGCGGCGCGGCGACGAGTTGTGGGGCCTGATCGTCTGCCACCATTACACCGGCGCAGCTCGGCTGCCCTTCGAGGTGCGGGCGGCCTGCGAACTGCTGGCGCACGTGGTGTCACTGCAGCACCAGGCGATCGAGACCCACGAGAACCTGGCCTACCGCCTGAGCCGCGAAACAATTCAACAGCAGTTGATCGCGCAGGCTTCCGAAGAGGGCGGTTTGTCGGCGATGACCGACGGTGCGCCGACCTTGATGGAAGCGATCCAGTCCGACGGCGTGGCGCTGTACCACCACGACCGCTGGTGGTGTGTGGGCCAGACGCCGTCCGATGCCCAGCTCGATGCGCTGGCGCAGTGGCTCCGTTCCCGGGCAGATTTTGCCGACGACGCCCGGCCGGTCTTCGTGACCGACCGGCTGCCAGACGAGTATCCGGCCGCCGCTGCCTTCAGCGCGGTCTCAAGCGGGATGCTGGCCTTGCCGCTCACGCTCAGCCGAGGCACGCTGATGCTGTGGTTTCGCACCGAAACGCTGCAGACCGTGCAGTGGGGCGGCGATCCAAAGCACGTCATCAAGGTCATCGGTCCGCACGGCATGCGCCTGACGCCTCGCCGCAGCTTCGAGATTTTTGCCGAATCAGTGGCCGGACGCTCGCTGCCCTGGCAGCCTGTCGACGTCGAGCTGGCGCTGCGCTTTCGCCTGCTGGTGATGGCTTTTGTGGTCAGCCGCGCCGAGCGTCTGGCCGAACTGAACATCGACCTGGAACGCAGCAACGAGGAGCTCGACGCGTTCGCCTACGTCGCCAGCCATGACCTGAAAGAACCCCTGCGCGGCATCTACAAAAACGCCCACCAGTTGCTCGACGAAGCGGTCTTGCGACCAGGCACTGACGGCCACAACAAGCTCGAGCGCATCATGCGGCTCACACTGCGGATGGACGCGCTGCTTGACGCCCTGCTGCACTTTGCGCGCGCTGGTCGGCTGACGATGGAGTTGGACAAGGTCGACATGAACCGCGTGGTCGCCGAGGCGCTGGAGATGGTCGATTCGCGACGCTTGGAGCGCGTGTGCGAAATCACCGTGGCCCCCGCTCTGCCCTGGGTCGAATGCGACCGTGCCCGCGTGCGCGAGATCTTCGTCAACCTGCTGTCCAACGCGCTCAAATACAACGACAAGCCGGTTTGCCAAATCGAAATCGGTTGCGAGCGCCCGTCCAAGGCATCAGCCGCTGCAGACCGGCCCCAAGGCACCGCAGGCCGGGCGGTGTTCTACGTCAAGGACAACGGCATCGGCATCGCACCGCACCACGTCGAGCAAATCTTCAAGATGTTCAGGCGACTGCACAGCCGCGACGATTACGGCGGCGGCAATGGCACCGGCCTGACCATCGTCAAGAAACTCGTCGAACGCCACGGCGGCCAAGTCTGGGTGCGCTCGACGCTGGGACAGGGCTCGACGTTCTTCTTTACCTTCACCCCCGACATTGCCACCGCAACATGACTCACACCATGGACATCCGGCACATCGTGCTCGTCGAGGATTCGACCGATGACCACGACACCGTGCGCGAGGCGGTGCAGCTGTTCGGCCTGCCCACGCGGCTGAGCCGCGTGCGCAACGGTGACGAGTGCATGGCGCTGCTGCGGCAGACCGACCGCGAGCGACCCGCGCTCGTCATGATGGACTTGAACACGGCCAGCACCGATGGCCGTGAAGCACTCAGGCTGATCAAAGCCGACCCCATGCTGCAGGCCATTCCGGTCGTCGTCGTGACGGCATCCGCAAACCCGCGCGACGTGGACTTCTGCTACCAATGCGGTGCCAACGCATACCACGTCAAGCCAGTGCGCTACCCCGAGCACCTGCAGATGCTGGCAGGGCTGCTCAAGTATTGGCTCGTCGACGTGACCACGCCCACCGCGCCAGCAACGTCGCCATGACAAGCGAGGTATGGCACATCGTCGTCGTCGACGACAGCCCGGAGGATTGCGCCGAAGCGCGCCGCATGCTGTTGAAGGGCTCGGACCGCCGCTACGAGTTCACCGAGGCCGCCACCGGTGCCGCCGCCATCCGCGCGGTGCAGCAGTACGCCGCAGCGCCGCACCGCTGCATCGTGCTCGACTACAACCTGCCGGACATGACGGCGGCCGCGTTCCTGGCGGCCATCAGCGGCAGCGACGGCACGCCTGACTGGCCGGTCGTCGTCTTCACCGGAGGTGACACCGCAGAAGCCAGCCGCAGCTCGCTGCGCGCCGGCGCCCACGACTACGTCGGCAAGAGCTGGATGACGCCGCAGGTGCTGGTGCGGGCGGTCGAGAACGCGGCCGAGCGCTGGGCCATGGCCCGCGAACTGCGCCAGCAGACGGCTGCTGCGAAGGCCAGCGAGCAGCACTTCGAGGCACTCGCACAGGCCACGTCCGACATCGTCTACCGCATGTCGGCCGACTGGTCGTTAGTGCATCCGATGGACGGGCGCGGGTTGGTGGCGAGCACGGACACACCGCTGCTTGACTGGGCGTGGCTGGACCAGAACATTCCGGCCGAAGAGCACGCCCGCGTCAAGCAGGCCATCGACGTGGCCATCGCGCAGAAGGCACTCTTCTCGCTCGAACATCGCGTGCTGCGACCCGACGGGTCCATTGGCTGGACCGCGTCACGCGCGGTGCCGCTGCTCGATGAACACGGCGACCTGGTGGAGTGGTTCGGCGCCGCCAGCGACATCACCCAGCGCAAGGCCGCCGAGGCAGCACTGGCGCGCAGCGAGGCGTTTGCCCGCAGCGTGGTCGATGCGAATGCCGACTGCATGAAAGGCCTGACGCTCGAAGGCCACCTGCTGTGGATGAACGACAACGGCCAGCGCCTGATGGAGGTGGGCGATTTCGCCGCGCTGCACGGCAGCAACTGGGGCATCTTGTGGGATGCCGGCGGGCTGCGGGCGCAGGCGGAGGTGGCGATGGCCGCCGCCCGCGCCAGCGGGACTGGCCGGTTCACCGGCTTTTGCCCGACGTTTGCCGGCAAGCCGCGCTGGTGGGACGTGGCCGTGACCGCTATTCCCGGCCCTGACGGCCGGGTCGAGCAACTGCTGGCCGTGTCGCGCGACGTGACCGAGCAGCGGGCTGCCGACGAAGTCGCCCGGGCCTTGGCTCAGCGCCTGCAATTGGCCTTGGATTCTTCTGCGGTGGTGCTGTTTCAGCAGGACCGTGACCTGCGCTACACCTGGATCTACAACCCGGCGCTGGGTTTCGACGCCGCGCAGGTCGTCGGCAAGCGCGATGTCGACCTGCTGGAAATTGCTGCAGACGCCGTGACCATCACGGCCCAGAAGCAGAGCGTGTTGCTCACCGGGGTCGGCCAGCGGCACGAAGCGGTCATACATCGTCAGGGCGTCGCCTACTGTTACCGCTTGCTGATCGAACCGCTGCGCGACGCCGCCGGCAGCATCACGGGCGTGACCTGTGCAGCCATCGACATCACTGAGCTCAAGCAAGCCGCGCAGGCCCTGATCGACCGCGACGTGCAGAAGGACGAGTTTTTGGCCACGCTGGCGCACGAGTTGCGCAGCCCGCTGGCGCCGCTGCTCACCGGCTTGCAAGTCTTGAAGCGGGCCCAGGACTCCGGCGTCGCGCAGCGCACTCGGCTGATGATGGAGCGCCAGCTCGGGCAGATGGTTCGCCTCATCGACGACCTGCTGGACATCTCGCGCATCACCAACGGCAAGGTCGTGCTGCGGCTGGCGCGCATCGAATTGCAGGCCGCCATCCACAGCGCCATCGAGGCCGCACAGCCCTTGCTCGATGCCTCAAGCCAGGTGCTGCAGGTCGACATGCCTTCCGAGCCCATCTGGCTGCAAGCCGACCCGACCCGCATCACCCAGGTCGTGAACAACCTGCTCGCCAATGCGGCCAAGTATTCGCCGCACGGCAGCAGCATCGCGCTCGGCATGCACGAGGCCGGCGCTGAGGCGGTGGTCACCGTGGCCGACCAGGGCGAGGGCATCCCGCATGACATGCTGGCCCACATCTTCGACATGTTCACGCAGGTCGACCGCACGCTCGACCGGGCGCAAGGCGGCCTGGGCATCGGCCTGGCGCTGGTGAAGCGTCTGGTAGAGATGCACGGCGGTGCCGTGTCGGCCAGCAGCGCCGGGTTGGGCGCGGGCAGCACCTTCACGCTGCGGCTGCCGATGATCGACGCCGCCAACCGCCTGGACAGCCCGGTGCAGGCTTCGGCTGGGGCTGGGGCTGGGGCTGCCTCGGCCTCGGCCACCGGCACGAGGCTGCGCGTGCTGGTCGTGGACGACAACGTCGATGCGGCCGAATCGCTGGCCGAAATGATGGCGCTCGATGGGCACGACACCCGAGTGGCCGACTCCGGGCATGCGGCGCTGGCGATGGTGCGTGAGTTCAAGCCTGCGGTGGTCTTCATGGACCTCGGCATGCCAGGGATGAGCGGTCTCGAGACCGCCAAGCGCATCCGGGCCGACGACCCATCGGGCACGCTGACCCTGGTGGCTCTGACCGGCTGGGGTTCCGAGGCCGACCGCATCAAGACCCAGGCCGCAGGCTTCGACCTCCACTTCACGAAGCCGTTGGAGGTGGACAAGCTGGACAGCGTTTTTCAGCAGGCCGCGCAGCGCCAGGCGAAGTTCGGCGCTGGGTGACTCCGCCGCCCGGATGCATCAATCCGGCGCAGCAGGCAACCCGGAAACGTACCTTCTACGGCTTGGGCAGGTCCAGCGATGCAGTCGGCGGCGGTTTTGTCAAAGCGATGGGGGACAGCATGCCCTGGGTGACGGCCTGAAGATCAGGCTCGGGCTTCTGGACGCGGCGTTGCAGCGACACCAGCCGCATGAGCACCGAATGCATGGAGTCCGCCACATCGTGGCGCGGAAGCAGCGGGGAAAAACCACCCGACTGCCCCTAAGCTAGTCTTGAATAGTCAATTAAATTAACGACTTAGCTGGTGGAGAGGGTGACTATCGAACCGTCGTCCCAGAGCGTCCCAGGACATCTCGACATCGCATGTAGGTCATTGATTTGTATTGCTTTTCTCAAAAACATCGTCCAAAGTGATCCCAGAGCGTTTCATAAAAGCGCAGATCGCTATGTAGGTACAGATGTAGGTAGAAGTATGCGAAGTCCAATGCACAGACTGTCGGCACGCGCGGTTCAAAACCAAGTGGAGCCGGGCTACTACCCCGACGGCGCAGGCTTGTATTTGCAGGTCAAAGCAGCAGCGCAAAGCAGCCGCGTGAGCCGGTCTTGGCTGTTCCGCTACAACCACAACCAGCGTCCCACGTGGATGGGTTTGGGATCGGTGCGTGACATCAACTTGGCCGATGCGCGCATGCGTGCCGCCGATTGCCGACGTTTGTTGGCCCTGCGCAAAGACCCCATCGCTGAACGTGACAGCGAACTCGCACGCACGATTTCCGAAAAGCAGCGCTCCATGAGCTTCGATCAATGCGCACAGGCTTACATCGCTGCGCACCGCGACGGCTGGCGCAACGCCAAGCACGCTGAAC
>JANPNF010000065.1:0-2772 GCA_031427315.1 Burkholderiales bacterium
CGTGGTGTGTCCAGACCTGACACAGAGTTGCCCTGATTGACCGCGCGTCGCGAACGCGATGAACATGCGCGACTCATCGAGTAACGCGGCACCAACCACACCGGGCCAAGAGCCTGGCGATGCGGTCGGCAGCCATTTGAGGTTCCATCCTGTGAGGTCAACCACCATGAAGTTGAATTCGAATCTGCGCGGTCTGCTGTCGCTGACGGCGCTGGCCGCGGCGGTCAGCCTGTCGGCAATCACCGCCTCCGCGACTGCGGCCGTCGACGAGAACCAGGGCAAGGCGAAGGCAAGCAACAACGCCTACATCGTGCAAATGGCCGAGATGCCGGTCAGCGCCTACAAGGGCGGCATCAAGGGCTACTCGGCCACCAAGCCGAACAAGGGCCAGAAGATCGACCCGAATGCCCCGGCGGTCGTCAGCTACATGGCCTACCTGGCGTCGCGCCAGGACACCGCGCTGGCCAGCGTCGGCGGCAGCAAAAAGCTCTACAACTACGGCTACGTGTTCAGCGGCTTCGCGGCCGAGCTGACCGCTGCGCAGGCGCAGAAGTTGGCGTTGATGCCGGGCGTGCTGGCGGTGACCAAGGACGAAGCGCTCACACTCGACACCGCGTCGACGCCGGCCTTCCTGGGTCTCAGCCAGGCCGCACCCGACGGATTCTGGGCGCGTACCGGCGCCACCGGCGAGAACGTGATCATCGGCATCGTCGACACCGGTGCCTGGCCCGAGCATCCGAGCTTCTCGGACCGCACCGGCAGCAACGGCAATGCGAGCAAGGACGGCAAACTGTCCTACCACCAGATCCCCGGCTGGAACGGCCGCTGTGTTCCCGGCGAGGCCTTCAGCGGCACCGACTGCAACCAGAAGCTGATCGGCGCGCGCTACTACAACGCCGGCTTCGGCGGCAACGCCGGCATCGATGCTGCTTTCCCGTCTGACTTCAATTCCCCGCGCGACTCGGATGGGCACGGTACCCACACCGCGACCACCGCCGGCGGCAATGCGAATGTCGCGGCCACCGGCCCAACAGCCGTGTTCGGCAGCATCAGCGGCATGGCGCCGCGCGCCCGCATCGCGGCCTACAAGGTCTGCTGGGGCGGTAGTGCCGGCGGCTGCTTCAGCTCCGACAGCGTCGCGGCCATCGACCAGGCCGTCGCCGACGGCGTCGACGTCATCAATTTCTCGATCAGCGGCTCGCGCACCAACTTCCGCGACCCGGTCGAGATCGCCTTTCTGTTTGCGGCCGACGCGGGCGTCTTCGTCGCCGCCTCGGCCGGCAACAGCGGGCCGACGAGCAGCACCGTCGCCCACCCAGGCCCGTGGCTGACCACGGTGGCTGCGGGCACGCACAACCGCAACGGCGCAGGTTCGGTGACGCTGGGCAACGGCGCAACCTATACCGGCGCGTCGTTCGCGGCGGCGCTGGGTTCGTCGCCGCTGGTCGATGCGGTCAACGTCGGCGCCAGCGGCGCCAGCGCGGCCAACGTCGAGCTCTGCGTTCCCGGGGCACTCAATCCCGCCGCGGTTGCCGGCAAGATCGTGCTGTGCAAGCGCGGCGCGATTGCCCTGGTGGACAAGAGCCGAGCGGTTTTTGAGGCAGGAGGCATCGGTGCCCTCATCTACAACGACCCCGCAGGGGCGACCAACACGCTGGCCCTGATGCACTCGCTGCCGACCGTCCACGTGATCGCAGCCAGCGGACTCGCCATCAAGTCCTACATCGGCTCGGCAGGCGCTTCGGCGACGGCTTCAATCGCGCAGTCGACGATCCTGTTCAATGTGGCGGCACCGTTCACGGCCTCGTTCTCCTCGCGTGGCCCGCTGCGAGCCGGCATCGGGGATCTGCTCAAGCCCGACCTCATCGCGCCAGGAAATGACATTCTGGCCGGCGTGTCACCGGTGGCCGGCGGTCGCCTCTTCGATCTGCTGAGTGGTACGTCGATGTCCAGCCCGCATGTCGCCGGCCTGGCGGCACTGTTGAAGCAGCTCCACCCGGACTGGTCGCCGATGGCGATCAAGTCGGCGCTGATGACCAGCGCGGGTGATGTCCTGGACGGTCCGAACACCAACCCGCTGGTGATCTTCCGCCAGGGCGCCGGCCACGTGCGTCCGAACAATGCCGCCAACCCGGGGCTGGTGTTCGACTCGGGCTTCAACGACTGGCTGGGCTTCCTCTGCGGCACGCAGTTGCCGACGTCGTTCTGCACCTCGGCCGGGGTGGCGGTGCTCGACCCGAGCAACCTGAACGTGGCGTCGATCGCGATCGGCGACATGGCGGGTGTGCAGACTGTCACCCGCAGGGTCACCAATGTCGGCGGCGCCGCGGCGACCTACACGCCGTCGGTCACGGGCATGCTCGGCTTCACGGTGAGCGTCAGCCCGACCGCGTTGACCCTCACGGCGGGCGAGACCAAGCCCTTCACGGTGACCTTCACCCGCACCACCGCCACCTTGGGCGTCTACACCGGCGGGCAGCTCACGCTGAGCGACGGCGCGGGCGGGCACAGCGTGCGCGTGCCGATGGTCGTGCGACCGGTCGCGCTGGCGGCGCCGGTGCAGGTCAGCGGCAACTACAGCGTGACCTTCGGCTACACCGGCCCGTTCACGGCAACCCCGCGCGGGCTGATCGCGGCGACGACGACACCAGGCGCGGTCGCGACCGGCGGCAGCGTCGACTTTTCCGTCACGGTACCGGCGGGCGCAAGCTACGCCCGGTTCTCGTTGTTCGACACTGAAGTCAGCCAGGCCAGCGACCTCGATCTCGAGGT
>JANPNF010000066.1:0-9626 GCA_031427315.1 Burkholderiales bacterium
CCGGCAGCGCCTTTCGCTGCATCGCCGAGGCCGGCATCAACGCCCGCGAGCACCACGAGGGCTCGCTGACCGAGCACATCGACCGCAACACCTGGATCACGATGAGCGTGCAGCGCAGCGTCGACGAGGTGCAGTCGCGGCTGCAGGGCGGTCTGGCGATCCTGGCCACCGTGGGGCTCGACGGCGCCGTTCGTCGGCCTGTTCGGCACCGTCTGGGGCATCTACCACGCGCTCACCGCGATCGGCATCGCCGGCCAGGCCAGCATCGACAAGGTGGCAGGCCCTGTGGGCGAGGCGCTGATCATGACGGCGATCGGCCTGGCCGTGGCCGTGCCGGCGGTGCTGGGCTACAACGCGCTGGTGCGCCGCAACAAGGTCACGATGGACGCAGTGCGTGGCTTCGCCGCCGACCTGCACGGCATCCTGCTCGGCGCGAAGAACGTGCGCTGACCAGCCGCTTCGCCCTTCACGTTCCAACAGCCCACGCCATGGCCCTGCAACTGCGATCCGGCAGCGATGACGACGAGGTCATCGCCAGCATCAACACCACGCCGCTGGTCGATGTGATGCTGGTGCTGCTGATCATCTTTCTGATCACCATCCCGGTGGTCACGCAGACGGTGCCGCTGTCACTGCCGAAAGAAGTCAACCAGCCGCGCCAGACCCAGCCCGAGAACATCGAGATCTCAGTCGATCGCGATGGGGGCGTTTATTGGAATGCGCAGCCGCTGGCCAACCATGCCGCACTGGTCGAGCGGCTGAAGGCCGAGGGCGTGAAGAACCCGCAGCCCGTGGTGCAGGTGCGGGGTGACGAGAAGACACGCTATGAAGCGGTCGGCCGGGTGGTTTATGCCTGTCAGCGTGCGGGCATCGCCAAGGTCAGTTTTGTCACTGAGCCGCCATCGAAGTCCTGACGACGTCTCCCGCAGAAAGAACGACCCATGGCGATGCACCTAGGCTCCGGCCACAACGACGAACCCGAGGTGATGATGGACATCAACACCACGCCATTGATCGACGTGATGCTGGTGCTGATCATCATGCTGATCATCACGATCCCGGTGCAGCTGCATGCGGTGAACCTGAACATGCCGCAGGGCACGCCGCCGCCGCTGGTGAAGCCGGAGGTGGTGACGCTGAACATCGAAGCCAGCGGCGCGCTGAGCTGGAATGGCGAAGCGGTGGCCGATCGCGCGGCACTGAAAGCGCGGCTGAAGGCAGCCGCGGCCCAGCCCGAGCAGCCCGAGCTGCATCTGCGGGCGAACAAGGCGGTCGACTACGGCGTCGTGGCGATGGTGCTGGCAAGTGCGCAGCGTCTGGGCGTGACCAAGCTGGGCATGGTCGGCAACGAACTGTTCGGGCCCTGAAAAACCCGAAGCTCCGGGCTCGCGTGGCGCGAGCCCGGAGCTTCGATGGTCGACGGTGCCAGCCGTCAGCGCGGCATCACGACAGCGCGTGCAGCGCCCGCGCGGTGATCTCGTCGACGCTGCCGGTGCCGCTGATCCTGCGGTACTTCGGCGCCACCGGGTCGCCGGAGGCAGACCAGTCGGCGTAGTACGACACCAGCGGCCGGGTCTGCTTCTGGTAAACATCCAGGCGCTTCTTGACGGTGTCTTCCTTGTCGTCGTCGCGCTGGATCAGCGGCTCGCCGCTCACGTCGTCGATGCCTTCGACTTTCGGCGGGTTGAACTTGAGGTGGTAAGTGCGGCCCGAGGCCAGGTGCACGCGGCGGCCGCTCATGCGTTCGATGATGGCTTCGTCGGGCACGTCGATCTCGAGCACGATGTCGAGGTTCACGCTGGCGGCCTTCATCGCGTCGGCCTGCACGATGGTGCGCGGGAAGCCGTCGAACAGGAAACCGTTCGCGCAGTCGGGCTGCGCCAAGCGTTCCTTGACCAGGCCGATGATGATGTCGTCACCGACCAGACCGCCCGAGTCCATCACCTTCTTGGCCGCGATGCCGAGTGGCGTTCCAGCCTTGACGGCGGCGCGCAGCATGTCGCCGGTGGAGATCTGCGGAATGCCGAACTTCTTGCAGATGAAGGTGGCCTGCGTGCCTTTGCCCGCGCCGGGTGCACCCAACAAAATTAGTCTCATGCGTGTCCTTGTGGTCGGGTCGATGGGGTCGCGGCGCTCCGACAAACGCTCGAAGCCAGGCGATCTAGTCTAAAACCGAACGTGCTGGTCGCTGGTTGGGTGTCTGCCTGCATGCCGCCTACAGGCGGGCGGCGATCAGTTGCCGCACCCGGTCCAGGTCTTCGGGGGTGTCCACGCCGACCGCAGCGGCGTGCGCGCTCAAGTGCACTGCGATGCGCTCGCCGTGCCACAGCACCCGCAACTGTTCCAGCGATTCGATCTGTTCCAACGGACTGACGGCGAGCGTCGGAAACCGCCGCAGGAAACCGGCGCGGTAGGCGTAGATGCCGATGTGGCGCAGCGGCGCGATGCCGCCGATGGCAGGGGCGCCGGGGGCGCTGCCGTCACGCCACCACGGGATCGCAGCGCGCGAGAAATACAGCGCCCGGCTGGCTCGGTCGCAGACCACCTTGACGACGTTGGGGTCGGCGAGATCGCGCGGGTCGTCGATCGCATGGGCGGCGGTGCCGACAACACAGTCGGGCTGCGCTGGCAGCGTGAGAGCACAGGCATCGATCAGGGCCGGATCGATCAGCGGCTCGTCGCCTTGCACGTTGACGACCACCGCGTCGCCATCAAGGCCAAGCAACGCACACGCTTCGGCCAGCCGGTCGCTGCCGTTGGCGTGGTCGCGCCGCGTCAGGATCGCCTCGACCTGATGCGCCTGGCAGGCCGCAACGATCTCGGCATCGTCTGCCGCCACCACAACGTGCGTCGCCTGCGACAGCGCAGCCTGCCGCGCCACCCGCACCACCATCGGCAGCCCGCCGATGTCGGCCAGCGGCTTGCGCGGAAGGCGGGTCGACGCCAGGCGTGCGGGAATCAGCACCGAAAAACCCATCGCTGTCACAGCCCTCAGGACGGATCCGACGCCGACGGCACCGGAAAAATCGGGGGCGCTGGCGGCTCTCTGCCGAGCACGCGGGCCTCGCCTTCGAGCATCACCGGGATGCCGTCACGCACCGGGAACGCCAGCCGGTCGGCGTGGCAGACCAGTTCCTGGCGCTCCTGGTGCGGTGGGCGCCAATGGTCCAGCGGTCCTTTGCACAGCGGGCACACCAGCAGCTCAAGCAGTCGCGTCTCCATCGGGTGTCCTGATCGTGAAATGGGTGGGCAGCACGGCTTGCAAGGCCGCATCGAAGGCCGCGTCAACGCTGAAGTCTAGCGGCGCGACCCAAACCCGGGTCGGTGTGCCACCGGCGGTCAGCCGGTCTGGCCGCAGCTTGACGGCGTCTTTCTCGGTGACGACGACATCGGTCGCCTCGGCCGGCCAGGGCAGGGTGGTGTAGTCGTGGTGATCGGGCAGCGGCAGTGGGGTGATCGCGAGGCCGGCGGCGCGCAGCATGTCGAAGAAGCGCTCGGGTTGTGAAACCCCAGCGGCGGCCGTCACCCGTGTGGCACTCGCCGCGAGGGTTGCCAAGCACGGCATCGTCGCGGCCTGGCCCGCCCACCACGCGTCCAACGGAACCAGCCCCGCCAATCGACGCGTCGCCAGATGGCCGGGCCACGCGGTCGATGGCTGCGGCGCGTTGTAAAGCACCACGGAGTTGGGCGGCGGAAGCGGCGTCAGCGTTTCGCGCAGCGGGCCGGCGGGCAGCAGCCAGCCATTGCCCACGCCACGCTCGTCGAACACCACCACCTGGGCAGACCGTGGCAGTCTCAGGTGCTGGATGCCGTCGTCGCTGACCAGCACGTCGATGTCGGGATGCGCTGCCAGCGCCGTTCGCGCCACCGCCACCCGATCGATGCCGACGAACACCGGCACGCCCAGCCGCAGCCGCAGCAACAGCGGCTCGTCGCCAGCGTCAGCGGCGGGTGTGGTCGGCAGCACGGCCATCACCGAAAGGGCGTCGCGCCGCCGACCATGGCCGCGCGAAATGACACCCGGCGTGTGCCCGCAGGCCTGCAAACGCCTGACCACCGCCATCACCGTGGGCGTCTTGCCCGCACCCCCGGCGATCAGGTTGCCGACCACGATCACCGGCACCGGCAGCACCTGAGGCTTCAACAGCCGCCAGCGGTACAGCGCCCGGCGCAGCGCCACCACGGTGGCGAACACCATCGACAGCGGCCACAGCGCAACGGCCGCGGGTCCTCGGCGCCGCCAGGCGCGTTGCAGCGCCGCTTCCATCACACCCGGCCGGAACCGCTCAACGGCCCGCCTCGGGCGTGTTGCGCTGCGCGGCGAAGGTCAGCCGCGGCAGGCCGGCGCGGCGTGCCGCGTCCATCACGTTGACCACCGACTGGTACGCAGCGGTTGCATCGGCCGACACGATGACCGGCGTGTCGCTCGGCCCACCGGCGGCCTTGCCGAGTTCGATCGTGAGCAGCTCGACGCTGCGCCCGTCTACCGCATGGCCGTTGACCGCATACCGACCATCGGCCGCCACCGTGACGATCACCTCGCGAGCCCGGTCGCGCGCCGTGTCGGCATCGGCAGCAGGCAGGTTGACCTGCAGCTCGGTGAACTTGGAGTAGGTCGTCGACAGCATCAAAAAAATCAGCACCACCAGCAGCACGTCGATGAACGGGATCAGGTTGATCTCCGGCTCCTCCGGTCGCGCCTTGCGGAAATTCATGCCCATCGCCGGTCAGCTCGTGGTGCGCTGCACGGCGAAGCGCATCAGGTGCGGCGTCATGCGGTCGCAGGCCTGCTCCAAATCCAGCGTGTAGGCATCGACCCGACCCCGAAAATGCCGGTAGGCGATCAGCGACGGAATCGCCACCATCAGCCCGAAAGCGGTGTTGTAAAGCGCCACCGAAATGCCGTGCGCCAGCGCCGCCGGGTTTCCGCCACCGGTCGGTGCCTGCGAGCCGAAGATCTCGATCATGCCGATCACCGTGCCGAGTAGCCCCAGCAGCGGCGCGGCCGACGCGATGGTGCCCAGCGGGCTCAGGTATTTCTCAAGGCGGTGCACCGCAACGCGCCCGGCTGATTCGAACACATCGCGCAAGGCCTCCTCGGTGATGCGCGGCTCGGCGATCACCGCCCGCACGCCGCTTGCCAGCACCGTGCCCAGCACGGAGTTATCGGCCAGCTTGTTGACCACCTCCGACGAAGGCAGGCTGGCGCGGGTGACCGACACCACTTCTTCCAGCAGGCGCGGCGGCGTGACCGTCGACGATCGCAGGTTCACCAGCCTTTCGATGATCAAAGCCAGTGCAGCCACCGAACACAAAATCAAGGGCCAGATCGGCCATCCAGCGGCTTGTATGATGGAAATCACATTGGGGCTTTCCGCGCTCTGGCGTGAAACAACAGGCTCAAACGCGGTTGATTATGGTCTTGCCAGTAGGCAGCCCGCCGCAGCCACACGAGCGCCTTGCCGCCCGCATCTTTCAGCACCCGGCGACGTCGGGGTATGGTTTTGCCCGCAAGGTCAAGCGGCACGGACACGATGTTCACCGATGCTGTGGATAACTTTGTGGGTATCTGAACCAGACTCGCTGAAAACCCGTGATCTGATTGCGTTTGGCGCAGATTGCCACATCTTCGAGCAGGCATAACTTCATGCAAATCAACAACTTGCGGCTTTGTGAAGATCTCGTGACCGTCTGCCTGCACGTTCAAGCATGGGTGGCCGCGGTTGTGGACTTCTCAACCCGCATCAAAACTGGGCTTGCGCGTGGTTGAGTCGCCAGACGCTGGTTTGCAGCGCGTTGTCTGGGGCGTGGCGGCGCTGGTGCACGCGATCGGCGACACCTTGGCCGCGCGATTCGCCGCCTGCACGGTGCGCGGCGAGTTGTCGGGCTACAGCCGGGCCGCCAGTGGGCATTGCTACTTCACCCTGAAGGACGCCAACGGCGATGCAGCCGCCATCCGCTGCGCGATGTTCAAGCGGGCGGCCAATTTGTTGCAGTTCTTGCCGGCCGACGGGCAACAGGTGCAACTGCGTGGTCGTATCTCCGTCTACGAGCCGCGCGGCGAATTGCAGTTCATCGCCGAGGCGATGCAGCGCAGCGGCGACGCGTCGCTGAACGAGCAGTTTTTGCGGCTGAAGCACAAACTCGAAGCCGAAGGGCTGTTCGAGGCGTCGCGCAAGCGGCCCTTGGTGCCGCACCCGCGGCGCCTCGGCATCGTCACCTCGCTGGGCGGCGCGGTGCTGCACGACGTGGCCACCTCGTTGGCTCGCCGCGCGCCGCAGGTCGAGTTGATCGTCTACCCGAGCCTGGTGCAGGGCCCTGAAGCGCCTGCGGCGCTCGTCGCGGCGATCGAGATGGCCGGCCGCCGACACGAGGTTGACACGCTGCTGCTGTGTCGCGGTGGTGGTTCGATCGAAGACCTGTGGGCCTTTAACGATGAGCGCGTGGTGCGCGCGATTGCGGCGTGCCCGATGCCTGTGGTCAGTGGTGTCGGCCATGAAACCGACACCACCCTGGCCGATTTCGTGGCCGACCTGCGCGCGCCCACGCCCACCGCCGCGGCCGAGTTGAGCGCCCCCGCACGCGCGGACAGCCTGGCAGTGCTGAACACCGCCGCCGCCGCCATGCACAGGCGCACGCGGCGTGCGATCGACACCGACGCACAGCGGCTCGATATGCTGGCGTTGCGGTTTCTGCGGCCCGCCGATGCGGTGCGGCGGCAGGCTCAGGCCCTGAGCCTGTGGTCGGTGCGACTGGCTGCGGCCACGCAGCGGCTGGTCGCGACCCGAGCGCAGGCCCTGCAGCTGTCGGGCTCGCGCTTTCAACGCACGAGAACTGCGTCGATTCAGGCTGCCGCGACATCCCTCGATCACCTCGATGCGCGGCTGCGCGGTCTCGACCCGGCCGTAGTGCTCAAGCGCGGCTATGCATGGGTCAGCGATGGCAGCGGCCGGCCGTTGGTGTCGGTCGCGCAGCTGCGGGTGGGCCAGTCGGTGCGTGCTGTGCTGAGCGACGGGGTGGCGGTGGCAGAGGTCACCTCGGTCACGACAACGGCCGACTGACGCATCGGGAGCACGGGCAGACCGTTCCACGGCGCTCCACGCGGACGTGCGGTGCAGGCACCATCGATCTCGGCGTCGCTGCCTACAATCAAAAATCGCATTGCGTTATCCAATAGCTTGAACCTCCACTGAAAGGACCACGATGGAACACACCCTGCCGACACTGCCGTATGCACTCGACGCTCTGGCGCCCCACCTCAGCAAGGAAACACTCGACTACCACTACGGCAAGCACCACAACGCTTATGTGGTGAACCTGAACAACCTGCAAAAGGGCACCGAGTTCGAGAAGCTGGGCCTCGAAGAGATCATCAAAAAGTCGTCTGGCGGCATTTACAACAACGCGGCGCAGATCTGGAACCACACCTTCTTCTGGCACGGCATGAAGCCAGCCGGCGGCGGTGAACCTAAGGGTGCACTGGCCGCGGCGATCGACGCCAAGTTCGGAAGCTACGCCGCTTTCAAGGAAGCCTTCACCAAAAGCGCAGTCGGCAATTTCGGCTCCGGCTGGACCTGGCTGGTCAAAAAAGTTGATGGCTCGGTCGACATCGTCAACACCGGCGCGGCTGGCACGCCGCTGACCACGGGCGACAAAGCTTTGCTGACGGTCGATGTGTGGGAGCATGCCTACTACATCGACTACCGCAACCTGCGTCCGAAGTGGATCGACACCTTCATGACCTCGTTGGTCAACTGGGAATTCGCCGAGGCCAATTTCGCCTAAGCGAGTTGCCTGCAAATGAAAACGCCGGTCATTGACCGGCGTTTTCATTGGTGAACCGCGAATGCAGTGCGAGTCACTTCATGGCGTGAACGGCTTGCCTGTCAGCTTCGAGCCGGCTGCGATGCCGCGCTTGGCAAACCAGCCATCGTTCATCTCCAGCACAAAGCGCACAGGCTTCGTCGAGCAATGCGCATCGAGTGTGCGCGGCTTCATCCGGTCGATGTTGACGACTGTGCCGTTGTCGGCAATGAAGGCCACATCGAGCGGCAGCAGCGTGTTCTTCATCCAGAAGCATTGCTGCCCGGCCCGCTCGAACACGAACAGCATGCCGTGGTTGGCGGCCATCGTTTCGCGAAACATCAGACCGATCTCGCGCTGCGGCTCGGTCTGCGCCAGTTCGGCGATGATGACGTGGATGCCAGCGCTCAGCGTCAGCGTGGGCTGGCTCTGGGCTGCGTTCTGTGCCCCGCAAGACGACGCGAATGCGAACAGCCACAACCCCTGAATTCCAGCGCGCGTGAGGCGCCAATGTCGAATGTTCATTGCATGCAGTCACAGTGGCAGCGCTTCATTATCGGTGCGGGCTTTTGGGTGCCCGAGCCGCAAACATCGCTGAACTAGAATTGTTTTGCAGTCCTGAATTCACCTTGAGTTGACAGCCTTTCACGAAGCGGAGCCACCGTCCATGTACCAACACATCAAAGTGCCGGCGAACGGCGAAAAAATCACCGTCAATGCTGATTTTTCGCTGAATGTTCCCGACCAGCCGATCATTCCCTACATCGAAGGCGACGGCACCGGACTCGACATCACGCCGGTGATGATCAAGGTGGTCGACGCTGCTGTGGCCAAGAGCTACGGTGGCAAGAAAAAGATCCATTGGATGGAGATCTACGCTGGCGAAAAATCGACGCAGGTCTATGGCCCCGATGTCTGGCTGCCTGAAGAAACCCTGACGGTGTTGAAAGACTATGTGGTGTCGATCAAGGGCCCGCTGACCACGCCAGTCGGCGGCGGCATCCGATCGTTGAACGTGGCGCTGCGCCAAGAACTCGACCTCTACGTGTGCCTGCGCCCGATCCAGTATTTCACCGGGGTTCCTTCTCCAGTCAAAGAGCCTGAGAAGACCAACATGGTCATCTTCCGCGAGAACTCGGAAGACATCTACGCCGGCATCGAGTTCGAGGCAGAGAGCGAAAAAGCCAAGCGCCTGATCAAGATCCTGCAGGACGAATTCGGCGTCAAGAAAATCCGCTTCCCCGACACCTCGGGCATCGGCATCAAGCCGGTGTCGAGGCAGGGTACCGAGCGCCTGGTGCGCAAGGCGATCCAGTACGCGATCGACAACGACAAGCCCTCGGTCACCATCGTGCACAAGGGCAACATCATGAAGTACACCGAAGGTGGCTTCCGCGACTGGGCGTACGGGCTGGCACAGCACGAGTTCGGCGCGCAGCTGATCGACGGCGGCCCCTGGTGCAAGTTCAAGAACCCGAACACCGGCAAGGATATCGTCATCAAGGACTCGATCGCCGACGCGTTCCTGCAGCAGATTTTGCTGCGCCCGGCCGAGTACTCGGTGATCGCGACGTTGAACCTGAATGGCGACTACGTGTCAGACGCGCTGGCGGCACAGGTCGGCGGCATCGGCATCGCCCCGGGCGCCAACCTCAGCGACTCGATCGCGATGTTCGAGGCGACCCACGGCACCGCACCGAAGTACGCCGGCAAGGACTATGTGAACCCGGGCTCGGAAATCCTGTCCGCCGAAATGATGCTGCGCCACATGGGCTGGACCGAAGCAGCCGATTTGATCATCTCGTCGATGAAGCGTTCGATCC